>JBJDZF010000445.1:0-1859 GCA_051867855.1 Eubacteriales bacterium | reverse complement strand
TCCATTCCGATTTTTACATAAGGTCTTGTGTCACCGAATTTTCCGAGAAAACCGAGCGTCTCCTCCTTTGTCGCGAAATCACACGCGATAATAACATCCTTTCCCATCAATGCGCACCTCCGATTATATTTTCAAGTGAATCGATCCCGTATTTTTCCATGACCGCGGGAAGCTCTCGGACTATTTTTCTGCACGCAAACGGATCTACAAGATTTGCGCTCCCCACTTCAACTGCGCTGGCGCCCGCGAGCATCATTTCAATGACGTCCTCCGCGCACGCGACTCCTCCCATTCCGATTATCGGTATCTTCACCGCCTCATACACCCTGTACACCATGGCGAGCGCCGCAGGTTTTACCGCGGGGCCCGAAAATCCCCCGATTTTGTTTGCGATCACGGGGCGTTTTGTCCGCAGATCGATCCTCATTCCGAGCAGGGTGTTTATCAGACTTATTCCGTCCGCTCCCGCTTCCTCGCACGCAACGGCAATACTCACAATGTCGGTGACGTTCGGTGAGAGCTTGATAAACACCGGCTTGTCGGAAACATTTTTGACTGCCCGCACGACCTGCGCGGCGGCATCCGGGTCGGTTCCGAACGCAAGTCCGCCGCCGTGCACATTGGGACAGGAGATGTTGACCTCAAGCCAGCCGACCTGCGGGCAGGATGAAAGACGGCGTGCCACCTCGGCATATTCTTCTGTCGAAAAGCCGCAGACATTCGCCATTACGGGCTTTGAGAAGCAGGCGGCGAGCTTCGGCAGCTCCTTCTCTATCACTGCGTCGACCCCGGGATTCTGAAGCCCGACCGAATTGATAAGCCCCTCACGGCACTCGGCTATACGCGGCGTGGGATTTCCGAATCTCGGTTCGAGCGTCGTTCCCTTGAACGAAAATGTGCCGAGACAGTTTATATCGTAAAGCTCCGCAAACTCATACCCGTACCCGAAGGTACCGCTCGCCGGTATCACCGGATTGTCAAGCTCTATTCCCGCAAGCCTGACTTTTGTATTTGCACTCACCACAGTATTTCCTCCTTTTCGAATACGGGACCCTCGCGGCATACCCGCTTGTTCCCGAAGAGTGTTTTGCAGCTGCAACCCATGCACGCGCCGAAGCCGCACCCCATTCGCTCCTCAAAGCTGAACTGTCCGCTCTTGCCCTGCGTGGCGGCGTACACCGCACGGAGCATCGGAAGAGGGCCGCAGGTATAAAAATATGTATAATCCGTATTCCCTATCGCGTCGGTAACAAAGCCGCGCACACCCCGACTTCCGTCCGCCGTGCTTACGGTCGTGCGCACTCCGAGCGCCTTGAACTCCTCTTCGTAAAACACCTCGTCTGCCGAATTGAAGCCGATTATCACACTCGGTGACTTCCCCTGCTCTGTAAGCTGTTTGCACAGCGCGTAAAGAGGCGGCACTCCGGCGCCGCCACCAAGCAAGAGCGGCAGTTCACCGGATCTTTCGGTGTCATAACCGTTGCCGAGTCCCACGAGAATGTTGAGCCTTTCACCGACTCCGAGAGTCGCCATCAGCTCCGTCCCCTCGCCGACGCATTTGTATATCAATGTCAGTCTGCCGCCTCCCTCGTCCGAGGTATAGTCGCAGACCGATATCGGGCGGCGCAGATACAGCCCCGGCAGAGCGATATTGACAAACTGCCCCGCGCGCGATATCCCGCCGACATCTCCCGAAAGCGTCATGCGGTATGTGTTTTTGGCAATTTTTTCATTTGACCTGATCGTGAAGATATCCTCTTTCATCGCAGCTCCTCTCCCTCATAAACGAATTTTCCGTTGTACACCGTGGCGATGCTTCCACCGTATACGCTCATTCCGTCAAACGGCGTACTTTTGCC
>JBJDZF010000444.1:5238-8059 GCA_051867855.1 Eubacteriales bacterium | reverse complement strand
ATCAAAAATATTTGTGCATTTTGCATATTGACAATTTCGCGTTTTTGTGATACGCGCATGACATGCCTGCAATTTGTGCAATATGCCATATTGACAAATTACCATTATAATGGTATACTTGACATGCTGGAAACAGCAAATAAGCACCGCGCCGGCGGTACCCGGCAGGAGGATAAAGATATGAAATGCAAAGATTGTCCGTACTTTTGGGCAGACGAGAACCCGAACCCCGACCCCGATTTTTACAGCGATTCCGATTATATCCCGGTATGCCATTATACTTATAATGACGGATATGCCCCTTGTGAAGTTGACGAAAATGGACTTGAAGTAGAGGACTATGACGAATGAAAAACGATTTTTCATATTTTGATATAGTGAACGAGCTTTGCCAGGGTTGCCGCCCGGCAAGTCATCCCGGCTCGCGTCTCGACCCCTGCAAATGGTGCGACGTGACTTTTGCCACCGAGAGAATATGGCACGCACTCAAAGAATCTACCCTCACCCGCCGCCGTGTGCCGTTCTTCTCCGACCCGCGCGACAACGTCCCGCCCGCGGGATATGTGGTAATGGCTGTCTATGATAACGCTGTCGGAATCATATCCGAGCGGCAATATAAGCGGGCATTAAAAAATGCATATGTCAATCAGGCGTGCGGAATATGGTATAATACCGGCTTCCCGGTATTTGTACAGCGTCCAGACGGGTCATTATATCGCCCGCACGCATTCGAGCATGATAATTAACACATTTACCGCCCCGGTCGTGTCTCCGTATGTCGCCATGGATACGGAGACGCGGACCTATATAGACGGAAAGTTATTCACAGATGCACAGATACGCGCTATGTGCGCGCAGACAAAGCAAGAGCACGGACAAACGGTCCCTGTATATCCCCAGTCATGGTGGAGAGAACACACAACGGTCACCGCGTGGGCGTGGATAGTGTACGCCCCAGAGGGGCTATTCATCGGTGAGTCGTTTGATGAGTGGTCACAATTCTGCGTTGATTATAACGTCAAATATGCGTGGTGGTATAATGCCCCGTTTGATTTTTCCGTTCTTGATTTCGAAATGCTGTCCCGTGGGTGGAAACATACGGACAAGCCCGGCAAGGCGCGGACCTATAGCGAGCTCGCCTCTGACATGGGCGCGCGCTACACAATGACAATACAACACCCGACCGTGTCAGCGCGTGGCAAGCCCGCAAAGCATACAACAACGCATTACGACCTCCGCAATATTTTACATGGCGGTTTGGGGAAGCTGTTGGAGTCGTTCGACGTCCGGGACGGTGATGGCACACCGATTCGCAAACTTGAGATGGACTATCAATCGGGCGCGATCGGTCAACGTGAAATTGATTACATGCGCAACGACGCCGCCGGGCTTTGGTGGCTCATAGACAAGGCGTCCCGTGCTTTTGAACGTGAGTATAACATGAGCATACGGAACGGAAAGCCCGACTTCCTGACAGCGGCAGGAGCGGCGAAAAAAGCTATCATGCGTCTTATGTATCCCAAAGCGCGGAACGACCGGGACGCGTTCAAACGTTATCAACGCAACCACCCTATAACGCTCGAGCAGGACACATATTTCCGAGATCGCGGTCTACTTGGCGGCGGGCGCGTCATCATCAACCCCCGGTACGCGGGGCGCGAGCTGACCGGAATACACGCATGGCGCCTTGACTGCAATAGCGAATATCCATACGTCGGCGCACGTGTTATGCGTCACATATGGGGTCACCCCCGAATATTTGACACATGGGAACACGCGCGGCAGATCATGGGGAACAATGCAACATACATAATCGAATTTTCCCGGCTCCATGCTGTAATGCGTCCCGGCATGCTTGCCGCATGGCGTCACCCATTCACCCGGAAATACGTTGAAGAGCTCGACATATCAGACGACGATCCGAATTACTGTATATTTGCCCGGGAGTTCCGGGAAATGCAAAATTGGTATTTTATCACGTCTTACAAGATCGAATGTGTCATTGTATACAACACCGAACCCGCGCAAGGTCTTTGCGACTTTCTCGAAAACGGTTACAGTCTCAAATCAGAGCTAAAGAACGCCGGCGATATGGTCGGCTCAAACATCCACAAACTCATGATAAACGGCGGACTTGGCAAATTCTCACAAAACCCAATCCACAATAAAATTGATCGGGTGCTACACGATGGATACGTACACATGATCACTCCATCGGAGGATATCGACGAGGACGGGTTATTAAATGTCGTTGAGGGTGCGTTGGTCACATCAGAGGGGCGTATAAATCTATTGAAGGAAGCCCGCAAGCAGTGCCGCGGTAACGTCGCCGAAAATCTGTTGTATACCGACACCGACAGTCTGCACATACTATGCGAACCGATCGACACCGACCCTCTCGCGCTTGGCGGATGGAAGTGCGAAAATAAGACGCCTATTGTCCGCGCAAAGTTCCTTGCCCCAAAAACTTATTACGAGGTTGAGGAATCCGGCAAAGTCGATATACACAGCAAGGGGGTCAACGTTGAGGCGATCGAGCAACTCACAAAGCGCGGTGTACCACTCGATAGAATATTCACACCCGGGTACGCCGTTCAATCACTGTCCGCGCTGAATGTCAACGGTGGTAAAGCTCTGCTGCCATTCCGCAAAATGTTATCAAATCCATTTTTACACAGAGAGGAGACATACGATTAATGAAAACGCCATCTTATTCATGGTATCAACGGCGCGTTCGCTATTTAAATCAGGTATTGGGGGACAAGCAGTCCGCAAAGGCTATCAGAGACGCACAATTACAATATGAGCGCGCCGGGCTCGG
>JBJDZF010000444.1:0-5138 GCA_051867855.1 Eubacteriales bacterium | reverse complement strand
TTGAACGACGCATTAAAGGCAGAGGCACGCCGAACCGGACGACGTCGGAAAACCCACCCATTCGACGCATACGGCAGATAAAATAAACCCGCGGGAGATCTCCCGCGGGTATTTTTATATGAGCCTTGGAATCACTGCCATCATGATTTCCGCGCACTTTGGAGAATCGAACCGCACGCGACCGCGATTCCATGCGGAGCGTAACAGGGTCAGCCGTTTCCTGATATCCGGGCACATTACAACGGTGTCCGGTCGTCCGTCCGGGGTCGGTCGGATTACACGCGTGCCGCCCGGGCGAAACGAACAATATATAAACCCATTGGGTGCCGCCCACAACGTTACACGCCGCCCAAAATCTGCCGCGGCATAGAACCACGCACGGGGCGGCACATTCGCTATTAATGCCCCGTATTCCGATTTACTGCCGCCGGAGAGGAAAACACCGTACTTTGTCCCGGTGAGCAGTGTCTTCATGTCGTCGTGCTCTTTGTCTACCTTATTACATACGGTATATGTAACACACCGATTCGCGCCAATTCCCGCGTCACGGTGTGACGCCGTCGGCACTCTGTAAATGCCGTCAGCCGTGGGGGGATTGTATATTCCGAAATAGTCTGCCCATATATTACATTGTCTCTCACGGTTGCCGCAAACTATAAGCCGGATATCGCTATCACCCTTACGCAGTGACTTAAAAATATCGAGACCGTTTGACACTTCATCCCCGTTATATCTGCGGTGTTTTTCGATAGTGGCAAACGCTTCATCTATGAAAAGCACTTCCTCGCGCGGGTCGTCCGTATCTCTGATATCGTCCCACCCAGACAACGACCCATAACGGATAAGCGGTTGCCATGATTCACCCTTGCCGGCGCGATAAAGTATCTTGTGGCCCTGACGGGTTACGTTGTCCGGAGTCAGACCGCGGGCGGATAAGATATTGAGCCATTTGCCATTACCGAATGATTCAAGCAGGTTTTTGCATTCCTCATCAGTACGCCGCAACCACACCATAGCTTTTCCGCGCTTCTGACACCGCGTTATTGCACGGTATAACATTCCGTAAGACTTCCCGACATCACGATCAGCGACGCAAATATTTATCAATTCACCGTATGTCAATATCTCCGTCCAGTTAATCCATTTTTCGTCAATGCGTTTCATCAATTAGTATAGCTCCTGAACCTCACGGGATAACCGGGGATATACCTTTCGATATCGAACCACAGGCGCAACCCCCGCGAAAGTAATGCCTTAAATTCATCAATATCCGATTGAGTCATTAAATCAGTGTTGTTGTCCTGTAAATCCTCTGTTCGTTTCGTCCGTACGGGAATTGTATCCGCCCTAATATACATATAATACGGGAGTGAAGGCGCCGCGCCGGTATAGTCGTCTTTATGCGTGAAAAATTCGCGCTGTGTATTTATAGAAAGATAAAACGGCTCACCGGCAGGGTTTGACGTGTATGCTCCGCGCATTTCTCCGTCGATATCGTCGGAATATGAAGTTGTGTATATACGGACCAACGGAAAGCCCAAAACGGGCGACAGGGTGTCCGGAGAACGTGACACAAATGCGCCGGGGAAGCTTCCCGCGCCGGTTGTCGTCGGGGCGGGCTTCTCTGCCGCGTCAATTGTGTTTACAATTCCGCTTGCTGTCCCTGCAACCCCCGCCACTGCGCCAACAAGGGACGCCCCGCCAGTGGGGACGGCAAGTGCCACAGAAGCGGCAGTGCCGAGAATGCTCGCAAGCGTCTGCAATGCCGTGGCGGTCGTTTGGGAGGCTTTATCCCCGTTATTCATCCAGTAGAACGGTACCGAGCAATATTGCGATAGATCTATCGACTGTAAAGAGTTAAGATTATAAACTTCCATGATTAGTTGGAAAGTGCCGCCCGCCCCAAAATACAACTGGAAGCCGATCTCCCCGCCCTGTCTATCTCCGTTTTCCGAGTACTGATATACACGGGGCGGTATGCGTATCCATGACGACCCCGCCCCGACCTCATACGCAAGGCGTGACCCCTCCGGCACGTTTATGACATCGTCGATATCATACGCGGTAAAAACTGATAGCGTCCCGGATAATGAGTCGTTGCCGATTATGCCGACATAGTTGTGACCATTTATAGTAACGCCTACCGTCGCACTAACGCCGTATGCCGCATATAGCGCCGAATTTTCAATCACCTGCCGAGGAATAACACGAACGTCGTCAATTGATTCAATTTGAGTATTTCCAAAAGAATCAAGGTTGACAAGCCCGAATATAAACTCTCCTACGGAGTTATCATTATACCCCCATAAATAATATATGGGGTCATATGTCACAAAGAAGCTCTTTGTGCCTGTCGCCTTACGCGTAAAGTATACAATTACAGCATATACCTGCTCTGTAAATAGCGCATTTACCCGCTGTATCTCGTCAAAATGATAGGGCATATACCTCGGAGTTTGCTTCCAGTCGGGGGCACATGCGGTATCTTTTCCGCCGTCATTACGCGTAAACCCGCCGAGATAATGCCCCTGATATATGCGCGAGCCGTTAGCGTACTTGAGATATTCCGTGTGGAATGTTGCGCACACGTCTTTATGCGCCGCAAACTTGAGCGGGCGCACAAGAGCGATATTTTCCGCGTCATATTTTGGGGCTGTTACTGATAGCGGGGTAAGAAAATAATATTGCACCCGCCCGGCAGAAGTAACGCGCATATAGTCGGGAATATATGAATAAGCCCAAAATGCGCCCTGCGTCGTATACTCAAAGTCGATCGGGAAATCAAAATCGCCGTCAATGGTTGCTTCAGTTATTGCCGCCCCGAACGACTCCGGCGAAAATGGGACAAATCTATCTTCCCCATCCGGATCGAGCCCGATCCGGAATGTCTCAAATTTTATTGACATTCAGCACACCCCCAATACACGAGTGTTTATGAAACACGGGCGGAATAGATCTATATATGGTCGGTACATTGGCGCAAAGATATCAATACCGGTGTACCGGTCGAGCGTATCAGATTCAACTGTTGATATTGTGTTTGTGCGGGTGTCGCCGTCTACATATCCGTTGACGGGATTTATTGCGCCGTCGTTCGGGCGTATTGCAGTCACGTCGCCGCTCGTCTCTGTATATGTGCCGCGGGCGACGGAAGCGCGCATTCGTTTAATGTCCTCTGCCTGTGCGTGCGCATAATCAAACAGTGTACAAGCGCGCTCAAGCCGTCTATAAAAAATATTGTCGGTGCTTGTCACGTCATCGCCCGCGTCTGCTATGATTGGTATATATGCCTCATCGTATACAGCGCGCAGAAGTGAAATCACGGTCAGCAATGCCGACCCGGTAGGAGAAATGACCTCTTGTGAACTTTCGAGCAAGGGGGGCAAAGCGCCCCCCATGTTAATGTATTCCGCAAAAGTAAGATAGTTATTTATCATCCCGCGAACCTCCGCGCGTCTTCACCTCTGACGCGATATCATCGAGCTCGCTCGCGGCTGTCTTTGCGTCGGTCTTTCCCTGTGCGTAGCGCTTGACCGTATCATATATACGGATACCGACGCCAAGCCCTGAAATACACGCACAAGCAATGGTGAGAATGATGGATACCGTGGACGCCGTGCCCGTGCTCGTAACTGTTGCGACAAGTCCGGAGAGCACCCCGGTAATGCCGCCTATAATGTCAATGTTCATTATTAAACCTCCGTACTCTGTCCGCCACCGTCGTCCGGGTTTGCCCCGTCTCCGGGAATGTCGGGGTCGTACTGCTCGGCGAATCCGACAAATTTCATCCGGAACGGAACGTCGCCGTATTCGGCGTCACGGTTGAATTGTGTTATCATGCTATAAATGCTGTCTATGCCCTCACCTATTGCGGCGGACACTTCTGCGCTCTGCGTCCTCTCTGCTTTGAACGCCGCCGGAGTCGTACCCCCGAACCGTCGGCGGAGTTCTGATATAAGAGTCTGCTGAAGCGCCTTTATTTGCGGGGCGATGAATTGGATTGATACGTCGGCAGTCTGAAACGCTGATAATATATCCGATTTTACGGTTGCGGGTAAACCCGCCATTGCCGCGTCAAGTGCCTGTTGTATATCAAGTTCGTCATCCGGTTTATCCACTGCATATAGACGCGTGAGCATACAACCAAGGATATTAACGAAGATAGCACGGTCACATATGCCCGCTTGCATTGCAAGCCGTTCTATCTGTTGTCTTGGAGTTGCGCCCCGGGCACGTGCACGGAGCAGCACTACGGATGAAGCGGGGAGCATAAACCCCGCCGCTTTTGTGGCAAAGCCGCGCACGGTATATGCGCGGGCGTTGCCGTTCTCGTCAAGGTCGTTGACTCTGTTTACTTTATACCACCCAGTCGCCCACTCGGAGCGATCGTGCGGCACATAGCCGACTTGCCCATAATCGAAAAGCGCACGGATAATTGTATCTTGGCGCATTTCTGCCGGAAGTCCGTCAATCTGTATCATTGTCACCGCTGTATTGATTATATCGTCGGTTATGAGTGCGGCAGAGTCGGCGCACAGCGGGGACAGATCTCTGTTGCGCTTTGCCATGGTTAACGGTTGGTGGAGTCAAACGCGATTGCCCACGCTTTATAGAACGGAAGTATACGAATCATGTCAACGACATTCAGATCAAAATAATCTGAGCGGGACTCTCTGTTATACCACGGCTCGGGCGTCTCGAATTCCTTGACGACATGGCGCACAACTCGCTTATCCATTATAATAATGGCGTTGAGCTTATTAGGAATGTTTGCCGACGTGTTATACGTCATCGAAAGCGAATCCGTTTCGATGATTTCCGGGAGTTTTCCAATCGCGGAAAGATTGTAAAGCTTTGATGTAAACTCAATGCTTGCATGAGACAAAAAGTCAATCGGCATTACAATACACAGGTCAGTTATTTCCGCGCCGTATATGTTTGAACTGTCTGTATATGTAGTATTCGGGAATGTCATATCCTTACAACGGTACATAATTTCGCTGTATATTTCTTCATAGGTTGCGGGTGTTGCCGCGTCACCCAATGCCTCAAAGCGTGAGGTAGTACGGAGGTAACCGCCTGCAATTGCACTTGTAAGACTGCCGCCGATCTGCCTGCTTTAAAGGAATTGATCACAT
>JBJDZF010000443.1:0-8084 GCA_051867855.1 Eubacteriales bacterium | reverse complement strand
ATACACGGCGAAGTCTTTCGAACCATCGGGCAGACCCGGAAGTAAAATCGCCGCATATGTTTTCTGCATCGTGGTCGTGATAAGCATCGTTCTGCCGCTCATTTCGTTTGTAATTGTCGGCTTCACATCCGATTATCCGCGTGACATGAGCATGACTTTCGATAATGTCAGAAAGGCAATATCGCAGGGCGCCGACCGATATCTCGGAAATTCCTTACTCATAGCTTTGCTTGTATCGGTGCTCGGCGTATGTGTGGCTTTTGTTACCGCATATATGACTGCACGTATGCGCTCCGGCTTGTCGAGATTTCTGCACCTGTCGGCGATAACTACGGCAGCGGTCCCCGGCATCGTGTTGGGACTTTCATATGTGCTTGTGTTCAAAGAAAGCCCCATATACGGTACGATGGCTATTCTGATAATGGTGAATACGGTGCATTTCATTTCTTCTCCGTATCTTATGATGTACAACAGCCTTTCAAAACTAAACGAGAATCTCGAGGCTGTGGGTGACACGCTGGGGATAGGTCGGGTCCATATGGTAAAGGACGTATTTATTCCGATGTGTCGCGGTACGTTGCTTGAAATGTTTTCTTATTTCTTTGTCAACTGTATGATGACGATTTCCGCAGTATCTTTCCTCGCGACTGCCGTCAATAAGCCCGTCGCGCTTATGATAAATCAGTTTGAGGCACAGATGCAGCTGGAATGTGCCGCAATTGTCTCGTTGGCTATACTTGTAGTCAACCTTGTAATGAAAGGTATAATCAGGCTGTGCAAGGGTATAAAATGAATTGAAGAGCGGGGGAATCTTTTCGTGAAAAGATTCCCCCGCACGTCAGTTCTTGAGAATGTTCGTGAACAGACGTATATGTGCCTTATGTCCGTCAAGGATACCGTTCAGCGTTTCGGCTATGGCGGAATTATCACATTCGGAGATTATCTCCTCGAGCTCCTTTGCCATCAGCTTCTCGCCCTCAAGTGTCTCTGTGACAAATGAGTTTATTCCATTGCATTTTTCATCATCTGTACTGCGCGAAAAACTTCCCGCTCTGATTCTCGTGTTAATTACGGGGCGTATGCCGAGATCGTATAATATTTTGCCCATCTTTTTAAAATGCTCCACGCCGATCTCCGCCAGCTTTTCATATATTTCCGACATACCGGGGCAGCTGTCCTGCATAACGATACAATAATACAGATATTCGGATATGACGTTCAGACGGCGGTTGTAGTATGCCAGAAGCCTTGCACCGAAGCGTACCCCGGATTCCTTTTCCCTCGTTCCCGACCATGATCTTGAATTGTTCATCATACTATCTCTCTCCTCCGAAAAATCATTTTTTAAGATCGTCGGCATCTCGCCCCGATTTTATCACTGAATTTTGATTTATTACAGTAATATGCGCGAAAAGAGAGAAATGTTATTTTATTATTTGTTCCTGCGGGGAGGAAACTTCTTGAAAGAAGTGTTCCTCCCCGCGCCCCTCTTTCAAGAACTTCGGACTTGGATAAGTTATAACAGGTTGAAAGCTTTTGAAAGGGGTGCGGGTGCTGTGGAAACTTTTCTCCGAAAAGTTTCCACAGCAAATAACTGCAATTATTGACCTTATTGGACAATATGGTTACGAATCATACAAGAAACCATAATTCCAAATATTTTATATAAGGTTTTCATTAACATCAAATTTGATTAATTATTACTCAATGTTATAGTACCCACTACATACGATACATCTAAGGGAAGATTTGGTTCCGGTTCCATGCCAGTAACGTATGCAAATATTGTCGTGCTTCCGCTTCCGTCGTATGCTAAACGCAATTCCATCGGACCTGAAATTGTCCAATGGAGATAGTCAGGGCTTTTGTCTTTAAATCCGATTTTAACACCATTAAATGTCATATCGGGTATCAGTGGGGTTATAGTTATCTTTATTGTTTTTTCCAATTTATAACTAGTACCACCATATACATTACTAATTTCTGTTATCTCTGTAGATACTGCATCAAAGTTCACATAAAAATATTTTTCATAGTTTTCTTTGCTTAATGTAATTGTTTTATTGGCTGATGTACTGGAGACAGCCGTTTCCGTTTCATTCTTAACATTACTATCATTGATTTCACTATTGTCTATGATCAGCTGAGTGCTTTCGCCATTGTTCGTTTTTTCATTATTACAACCGATGAATAGTGAAGATATTATTATAAATACGAGAGTTAAGCAAATTATTTTTTTCATATATTACCTCTTTTATAGTAGATTGTCAAATGATTTCACTTTTGAATAATCACCTAAGGAATCAATTTTATCAATAATTTTTACTATTTGTTCACCTTGAAATGTTTTGAAAAATGAGTTGGTGTTCAGATGTATTTTAGCTTTTATTTTTTTGTTATCTTGAACAATATCAAGCCAATCAGCGAAATAAGTTCCCAAGGCTTCCAGCCTTTTAAAACATAAGTTGTGCGTTTGCATGGGTTCTCCAGATTCATCAACTTCACCATGCGGAATGATGAACTGTGGATATACTTTAGCAACTATTGTCTCTGCAATTGTTGGATTATTGCAACACCCTATAAATACATCGAAATATAGTATAGTCATATAAACTCCTTTCCAATATACGGTCAATTATAAGTATACTATAGTATTTATAATATGTCAAGTATTTATTTTATAATTGTATTGCAAAAATTGACCAAGAAAGGAGAAAAACTATGATTTGTGCTTTAAATGAAAATATAAAACAGCTTAGAATGGCAAGAAATTGGAGTCAGGTTGAATTTGCAAAACTTGTGGGTGTAACAAAACAATGCATATCTAATTGGGAAAATGATAATATTGTACCATCAATAGAGATGTTGGTAAAAATTGCCGACTTATTTCGGGTTAGTACAGACTACCTTCTTGGACGTAGCGAAAAAGCATTTTTAGACGTTTCAGAATTAACAACAGAACAAATCGCACATATTTCTCTTGTAATAAATGATATCACTGAGTTAAATAAAGAAAAATAATGATTCTTAATAGAACAGAAAACAAATTGGTTAAGTAAGTCAACTCATCTATGCTTTCCTCCCCCGCACCCCCTCTTTCAAGAACTTCGGACTTGGATAAGTTATAAAAGGTTGAAAGCTTTTGAAAGGGGTGCGGGGGCTGGCAAATGCCTTTTCTCGAAAAGTTTCCCCCGCATAAGTTTTGATTATCGTTTTCCCCCGTAAAAAAATTTCAAAAAATTTTCAAAAAGCTATTGACATTATCCGCATATGGTGGTACAATACCATCAACCTACTTGGTAGGTAGTTAATTTGAAATAAAGAGGGACGGAGGAACGGGCATGAGAGAGATTTTCAGTTATCCCCGATATTACGGATACGGACGAATGTGCCTGCGCTGTTGTGCCGCACGGCGACACTGAATCGGAACATTGATACATAAATAAAATAAAAACAGGCTTTAAAAAGCGAAAGGAAGAAGATCATGTCAAGGAATTATAAATTTGAAACACTTCAGGTTCATGTAGGGCAGGAGACGCCCGACCCCGCGACCGATGCGCGTGCCGTTCCGATCTACGCTACCACGTCCTATGTTTTCAAGGACTCCGCACAGGCGGCAGGACGTTTCGGACTCACCGAGGGGGGGAACATCTACACGAGATTGATGAATCCGACCTCGGATGTATTTGAGAAGAGAATAGCCGCGCTTGAGGGCGGCGCGGCGGCACTTGCGACGGCGTCGGGTTCGGCGGCAATTACATATGCCGTACAGAATATAGCCGTGGCGGGCGACCATATCGTCTCCTCGGCAAATCTTTACGGAGGCACGTACAATCTTTTTGCCAACACACTTAAGGAACAGGGGCTTTCGGTGACATTTGTCAACCCCTCGGATCCCGAAAATTTCGAGGCGGCAATAAAGCCGAATACAAAGCTTCTGTATGCGGAAACACTCGGAAATCCCAACTCGGACGTTATTGACCTTGAGGCGGTGGCGGCTGTGGCGCACAGACACGGTATACCGCTTGTGGTCGACAACACATTCGCAACCCCGTATCTGCTTCGCCCCATCGAGCACGGCGCGGATATTGTGGTACATTCCGCAACGAAATTTATCGGCGGTCACGGAACGGTGATGGGCGGCGTTGTTGTGGATTCGGGCAAATTCGACTGGGCGCAGAACGACAAATTCCCGGGTCTGTCAAAGCCTAATCCCTCCTATCACGGCGTTGTGTTTACCGAGGCATGCGGAAATCTCGCATACATTCTCAAGTTGCGCACGACGCTTATGAGAGATCAGGGCGCGACGATCTCACCCTTTAACTCTTTTTTGCTTTTGCAGGGACTTGAGACGCTTTCGCTGCGCGTTGAGAGACACGTGGAGAATGCGCTCAAGGTGGTGGATTACCTGAAATCTCATCCGCAGGTGCAAAAAGTAAATCACCCCTCGCTCGCAACAGGGGCGAAAAAAGCCCTTTACGATCGCTACTTCCCGAACGGTGCGGCTCCGATATTCACCTTTGAAATAAAGGGAGATGCCGAAACTGCAAAGAAGTTTACCGAAAGCCTTGAGCTTTTCTCGTTGCTTGCAAATGTTGCCGACGTAAAGAGCCTTGTCATCCATCCGGCGTCGACGACCCACTCCCAGCTGGACGAGGAAGAGCTTGCCGCTTCGGGAATCACCCCCACGACCGTCCGTCTGTCGATAGGCACGGAGCATATAGATGATATAATCGCGGACCTTGAGCACGGATTCAATGCAGTAAAATAAAACTGTAACATATGCGCGGGTGCCGTAAACGTGGCATCGGAAAGCGCGAAAAGACTATAAGGATAAAATATAACAGAGACAAAAGGAGATACAGTCATGTCAAAGATTTATACTTCAGCCGATCAGCTTATAGGAAGAACGCCTCTTCTCGAGCTTACAAATACCGAGAAAGCTCTCGGTCTTAAGGCGAGAATACTTGCAAAGCTCGAATATTTCAATCCCGCGGGTTCGGTCAAGGACAGAGTTGCCAAGGCGATGATAGACGACGCCGAGGCAAAGGGCAAACTGAAGCCCGATTCCGTGATTATCGAGCCGACGAGCGGAAATACCGGAATCGGACTTGCATCGGTCGCGGCGGCGCGCGGATACAGAATTATAATCGTCATGCCTGAAACAATGTCGGTGGAGCGCCGCCAGATAATGAAGGCATACGGAGCGGAGCTTGTACTGACAGAGGGAAGCAAGGGAATGAAGGGCGCGATAGCCAAAGCCGAGGAGCTTGCGGCGACCATCCCGAACAGCTTTATTCCGGGACAGTTTGTCAACCCCGCAAACCCCGAGGCACACCGCCGCACGACGGGTCCCGAGATATACGAGGATACTGACGGGAAGGTCGACTTCTTTGTAGCCGGTGTCGGCACGGGTGGAACGGTTACGGGCGTGGGTGAATACCTCAAGTCGGTGATCCCCGGGGTAAAGGTGGTCGCCGTGGAGCCGGCATCATCCGCAGTGCTTTCCACCGGAGTCGCGGGAAGCCACAAAATACAGGGCATCGGCGCGGGCTTTGTCCCCGATGTGCTCAACACGTCGGTTTACGATGAGATAATTACCGTTACCAATGAGGACGCGTTTGATACGGGCAAAAAGATAGGAAAGAACGAGGGCGTTCTGGTCGGCATATCCTCGGGAGCTGCAACATGGGCGGCGATCGAGCTTGCAAAGCGTCCGGAAAACGAGGGCAAAACGATAGTCGTACTGCTTCCCGATACAGGTGACCGTTATCTTTCCACGCCTCTTTTCGCGGACTGAATCAGAAACAAATAAAAAATCGCGTATTATGCGGCCTACGGCAAAACGTAAGCCGCATACCGTGCGTACGGGAGGATAAAAAATGATACCTACGAGAGAAGAGGCGCTGGCGCTTCTTGAGGAATACAACAAAGAGCCGTTTCACATAAAGCACGCGAAGATAGTTGAGGGGACGATGCGGTATTTCGCAAAACGGCTCGGGTACGGTGATGAAGAGGATTTCTGGGGAATCGTAGGACTTCTGCACGACCTTGATTTCGAGAAATATCCAGAAGAGCACTGCATAAAGGAGCAGGAGATACTCAGGGCGCGCGGCATTGACGAAAGGATAATACACGCCGTGGCGAGCCACGGATATGAGTTGACGGTGGATATTGCGCCCGAGCACGAGATGGAAAAGGTGTTGTATGCCACGGACGAGCTGACGGGGCTTATCGGCGCGGTAGCGCTGATGAGGCCGTCTAAGAGTGTAGCGGATCTTGAGCTTAAGTCGGTAAAAAAGAAATACAAGTCGCCGAACTTTGCGGCGGGATGCTCACGTGCGGTTATCGAACGCGGCGCCGAAATGCTCGGAATGTCGGTCGACGAGCTTATTGAACAGACTATTCTTGCCATGCGTGAGACTCCCGCGGCGGATTTTTCATCATGACGGACAACGCACTCGTCGGTGGGCGTCCGAGGGCGCTGGTGGCAATGAGCGGAGGCGTGGATTCATCCGTTGCGGCAAGGCTTGCGGCGGAAATGGGATACGAATGTGTCGGATGCACGATGAAGCTTTATGAAAACGAAGACGCGGCGCTCCCACGCGGGCGCACCTGCTGTTCCCTTGATGATACGTCGGATGCGCGGAGCGTGGCGGTGCGTCTCGGGATGCCGTACTATGTTTTCAATTTTACGGATGACTTCCGCGAAAAGGTTATCGGGAAGTTTGTACGTTCATATGAGGCGGGAATAACGCCTAACCCGTGTATCGACTGCAACAGATATATGAAATTCGGAAAGCTGTACGAGAGGGCGCGCGTGCTCGGGTGTGAGCGGATAGTCACGGGGCATTACGCGAGGATCGAGTACGACGGAGCGAGGTACACCCTTAAAAAAGCCCTTGATCCGGGTAAGGACCAGAGCTATGTGCTTTATTCCATGACGCAGGAACAGCTCTCGCACACTCTTTTTCCGCTTGGAGGAATGACCAAATCGCAGACGCGAGAGCTGGCGCACAGATACGGTTTTCTCAATGCAGACAAGCCCGACAGTCAGGATATCTGTTTTGTGCCGGACGGAGATTACGCGAGAGTGATCGAAAATTTCTCGGGAAAGAGATACGAGCCGGGGAATTTTGTCGACTCGGACGGCAATATTCTCGGACGGCACAGGGGGATAATACATTATACCGTGGGTCAGCGCAAGGGGCTCGGGCTTTCTTTTGACGAGCCGGTTTATGTATGTGCGGTGTGTGCGGAGAACAATACGGTGACTCTCGGCACAAGGTCGGAGCTTATGAGCGATACGGCGGTCACAGAGGATTTCAACTGGATATCCGGTGAGGTGCCGGACGCGCCGGTCAGGTGCGGAGTGAAGATCAGATACCGCCAGTCGGAGCAAAGTGCAACTGCCGTTCCGCTTGGGGACGGCAGGGTGCGTTTGGATTTTGATACGCCGCAGCGCGCCGTAACGCCGGGGCAGGCGGCGGTGCTATATGACGGGGACACGGTTCTCGGAGGCGGAGTTATAATCGGCGCACGGTAAGGGCGGCGCAAATATCAAAGGAGGACTGCAAAATGATATCGACAAAAGGAAGATACGCCCTGCGGGTCATGGTGGACCTCGCGGAGCACCGCGGATGCGGATATATACCTATGAAGGACGTTGCGGACAGGCAGGAAATTTCTCTTAAATATCTCGAAAGGATCCTGCCCGTTCTATCAAAAAACGGGCTTGTAGACTGCATTCACGGCAAGGGAGGGGGATACCGTCTGACGCGTGAACCTGACGAATATACGGTTTGGGAAATACTACGTCTTACCGAGGGAGAGCTTGCTCCGGTTGCCTGCCTTGAGTCCGGGGCGCAACCCTGCGAACGCGCCGCCGAGTGCCGTACGCTTCCCATGTGGAAAAAATATCACGAGCTGACGAAGGAATATTTTTCGGGCATAACCGTCGCCGACCTCATGCATACCGAAGCGCCTGATATGTATGTTATTTGAATATTTGCGTTTTGCGGGGAGGAAACTTGCGGGGAGGAAACTTCTTGAAAGAAGTTTTCCTCCCCGCACCCCTCTTTCAA
>JBJDZF010000442.1:0-8118 GCA_051867855.1 Eubacteriales bacterium | reverse complement strand
AATGAGTTGGCAGACGAAGCACCCGAACCGAATGGAGAATCCGGCAAGGCAAATCCGCCTTCCGAGTGCGAAGTTGACGAGGAAATCGAGGACAGAAATAACTCCGACCGTGGGGAACGGTAAAACAAAAACCAGGGCGGCGAACACGCCGTCCTGAACTTACATGATATTGTTCGATATTTTCGATTTGTGTATTGACAAACAATCGAGAAAATGATATAATGATAACGAATAATATAATAAAATATGGTTAAAAATATATCATGCATGAGGAGGTGGAATTATTGAGCTATTTGGAATATGTGTGTGAAGAAATAAAGAAATATAACAAAGCGGAGCCTATTTACAGCAAAACACTTGCAGATACACTACAGAATAAGTTTGGAATGGAGCACGATAAAGCCGTTGCGGCTTGCGCTGTTGCTGTATCGAGAATTATGAAAGAAAAAGTAATACCGGAGCTTCGTGTATATCAGAAGGGTATTTACTATTTGACGGTTCAAACAGTATTCGGAGAATTGGGTATTGACACGGAAAGATTGATAGAAGACAAATATATCCGTGGGGAAATGGGATATGAGGGTGGCTTGGCATTGCTTCACCGGGCAGGTCTTACTACACAGATGCCTAACGAGAGATTGATAGTAACAAACAGAGCCAAGAACGGACACAGACAGGATAAACAGTTGAATATTTATATAAAGCCTCCGAGGGTGGAGATAACACCCAAAAACAAGGCTTATCTGCAAGTGTTGGATATGTTGGAGCTTCTGGATAATGCACCTGTTGATGCTCAAAATCCTTTTGGAGTTATTGCAAAGCATGTAGAAAAAAACGGACTGGATTTTGCCGATTTGCTGATTCTTGCGGATAGACATTATCCTCGGGAAACGGTTATAAAGATTGCTCATGTGGCAGAAGCAAGGGGTGGATTGATATGATGAATTTGCATTTGGATGAGGATGCTTTCAAGGTGCTGATTAACTCAATCAGTACAAAGACCGGGAATCGAGCTGATGTGCTTGAAAAGGATTATTACGTTGTTTTGGTTCTTGAGGAACTGTCGCAGAATCAAAAAGCGGGGCTACCGGCATACTTCAAAGGAGGGACAGCTTTATATAAAGCTATAAAAGCCACGAACCGTTTTTCAGAAGATATTGACCTTTCGGTTGATATAAGGGATTGTGTCAGTCGAACTCAGGGGATAAACGATTAGAGAAGGCTTCAAAGAAATACACATCTCTTCAAAGAGACGCAAAGCAAGGAAAATCCAACCGCTCCGAAGTGGAAGCGGTATATACCTACGATCCTGTCGTGAGTTATGATGAAAAAGATACTTTGCAGCGTTTTGGAAAACTAAAGGTGGAAGCGACTTCGTTTACGATCAGTGAACCAACTTTCAGTATGGAAGTTTCACCGATGCTTTATGAACTTGCAACGGAAGACCAGAAGCAGATTTTGAAAAGCAATTATGGGGTTGCTCCTTTCTCGGTTGAGACCATAACAATTGAGCGAATATTTGTGGATAAGCTGTTTGCGGCAGAGGCGTACGTGAGAAAATCAGACGAATCAAACAGAGCGTTTGAGGCGGCGAAGCATATATATGATTTGGCGGTTATATATCACCATCCGCAGATTCAGTCGTTATTTCAAAATGACAAACTGATGAAGCGTTTGTTGGATATTCGTGTTGAAGAAGAAAAAGAAAGACATGACGGAATTCCCGGTGTTATGCCGCGTGAATTTACCTTTTTTGAAGCTTCCGAGTCCAATATTGCCGTAAAGAAAGCATACACAATTATGCAAAATCAGTATGTATTACGTTCATCAGATAGAATTGAATTTCACGATGCAATTCAGCGCCTGAAAGAAATAAAGGCATCATTATTGCAAAACTGTGCGTGGCGAGATTATTCCGTTCAAATCAATGATGAAACAGTTGAGCAATCGAGTTTATATGCAAGCGAGCCGGTCAGCATTCGTGACAGAATTGCGAGGATAAAAGCGAATAGAGAAACCAATACTGAGAAATTAGAATCGGATTCTTTGATGAAAAAGGACCGAAACGACAGATAAATTAATGATATAATTACGCAAGGCGAGGATGCAATTTTCTCGCCTTTTTACATAGCCGCCTCTTTTCGGTGCACAGGAAAGGGGCGGCTAAATCTATTTCACAAGGAGGGAAAGGTATTGATGTGAGATATGTTACCCCGGAAGAAATCCAAAGTGCAAGAGAAATTGATGCTTTTTCGTATCTGCAAACCTATTGTCCGGGTGAGCTTGTAAAGCTCGGAAACGGTGTGTACTGCACGAAAACGCACGACAGTCTCAAGCTCTCTCACGGGAAATGGTTCTGGTGGTCGCAGGGGTTCGGCGGTGTTTCTGCTTTGGATTATCTTGTTAAGGTGGAGAAAGTCGACTTCGTAGATGCGGTAAAGATTCTGAATAATAGGGCGGGATTTATTCCGCCTTCTTCTGTTTCAAAAAGCGAAGAGCCGAAAATTTTCAGCGTTCCTCTCCACAACTATGAGTGCAAAACAGTCCGTGCATATTTGAAGAAGCGCTGTATTTCCGATGAAGTCATTGACTATTTTATCGGGGAAAGGATGCTTGCAGAGGAAAACAAAACGGGATATTGCTTATTCTTCGGCAACGATGATAAGGGAGCACACAAGCAATGCTCCGTAAGAGCCACGGACGGTCGGGACTTCAAGAAAGAAGTGTACGGCAGTATCAAGGATTATTCGTTTCAAACGGTCAGTCGCACACCGAGAGACTGTGTTCGAGTCTTTGAATGTGCCATTGACCTGATGTCTTTTGCCACATTAATGGAGGGCGGGGACGGGGACTTTCATGACGAAAACATGATGTCGGTTTCCGGTGTGTATATGCCGAAAAAAGACTTGGAAAACAGCAAGGTTCCGGCATCGCTGTTGCGCTTCCTCGAACAAAATCCAAGTGTCAAAAAGGTCATTCTGCACTTTGACAATGATCCACCGGGAAGGCTTGCGGCGAAGGGGATTACAGCGGCATTATCCGGTCGCTGTGAGGTGAAATATGTACCGCCTCCGCGCGAAAAAGACTTTAACGCTTATCTGTGCGTTATGAAAACAGAGGAAATACGAGTGGGGAAAAGGAGAGAAGAAAGAGCGTGAAGATCAATATTTTTCAAATTGACGGTGAGAAAGACAAGCATGGCGTCATGTATCAAAATTTAGATGCCATCGAAGGATTTCAAGGAACAAAAGACATTCAAAGCGAGATCTACGACAAGGTCTTCGATGGAGAAGTTGACTGCAATACGCTGGAGGGCGTCTATACAATGTTCAACACAGACCATCCGCAGGGATATGTCGGAAGGTCGCTATCCGTTTCGGATATCGTTCAGGTTTGGGATGGTGGAGAGGAAGAAGTCGGATTCTATTTCTGCGATAGCTTTGGCTTCAAAAAGGTGGAGTTTGACCCGACAAAAACGGTAGATAAGAGCAAAGAAAACTTCATTACCGCACTTCTTATCAAGCCCGGTTGTGAACCTGAAAAGGTACAAATCGGAAGAGATTTGCGGTCGCTTCAAGCGGCGGTTGAAGGCGATATTGAACAGTTTCCTTGCTTTGCAGACGACGCTGTGATCATATGCAATGAGGAGGGAAAACTCGAAGGACTTCCCCTGAACCGCGCAGTCCGTGAGGAAAATGAGCTGGAGCTTCCTTACTGTGAACTTAAGAAAAGACTCCGTGCGGCGGAGCGAGAAAAGAGCGGTTCACTTGTAGGATATATCGTGTTTACCGAGGACAGTTTTGATAAGACTTATCCTATTGAAGCTCGTACCTATATGGTGTCAAGTAACAACAAGGCATTTCAAGATGGTATGGGCGGTTATTCCATCTACGGAAGCTCGGTGGACGGCGAAGATCTCTGTGTTCGTCTTGACGGATATATGAAAGATGAGCACGGCGGTACGAACGGTTGGAAGATTGAAAAGTGTTATGTCTATCAGGACGAGAAAGAAATTATCGACATCATAGCAGGCAATTTCCTTATCGTAAATGCTCCTCTTGAGAGCGAACACTACGAAAGTCTATCCTTCGGTCAGTTGCAAAAGTACCGCAAAAAGTTTGAAAATCCCGAACACTTTGTACGCATAAACGGCGAGATTACCGCTATTCCGTATAAAGCAGAGAAAGAGAAAAATCACCGTGGCGACGGTAGATAAGTGAGGTGAAATTAGCATGAGAAAGTACAAGGTAACGATTACCGAGACGCTTGAAAGAGAGGTCGAAGTGGATGCCCCGGACTGGAACCACGCATTGGATATTGTCGAGGAAAGCTATTGGAACGGGGATGTTGTTCTCACGGCAGACGACCATAAGGATACGGATTTCTATGCCGAAGAAATTCCTCCGGAGAGTGAAAAATCCGTGAAAAACCGCAAGGATTTTTCACGATAAGACACCTGAAAACGGACGGGGTTTTGGGTGTCTGTTCTTCATAGCGAGCATAGATTTTGTATATACAAAATCGGGCAAGTTAGGGCACGCCCTAAAACCCCGTCACAACTCTCAAGGAGGTAAGATGAGAAAAAGAAACAATCAGATAACGCTATGGCTAAATGATGATGAACTGAAAAAGCTCAACCGCATCGTAGAGAAGCTCCCGTACTCAAGGCAGAGATATATAAGGGAAGCAATACTTGGTGTAGATATTTATATGAGTCCTCCGGCAGAGTACGGGGAAATCGTGAGAGAGCTTCGTATCATCGGAAGTAATGTCCATCAGCTTTTGCTGAAAGCCATTCAAATCAAGTTTATTGATGAAGTTATGGTTTCCGATCTTTATAACACGGTGCTTGATATGGACGATAAGTTCACATCTGCCTTTTCTTCGAGAAGGTATAAGAAGAAGGTGAGTGAGCTATTGCAGTAACAAGTATGTGGGGGTGTCACGGAAGTGTTTCCACCGTCACAAAGTACACCGCGAACAAAGCAAAGACATGGAACGGAGCGTATGCAAGTGCGGCAACCTATCACAAGTTTGAAGGCTCGGTTGGTGCGGTTATGGAATACACCGCCGACCAAATGAAAACCGAAAAACAGCTTTATGTTACGGGTGTCAACTGCTCAGACGAGCCGGGTGTTGCGGCAAGGCAATTCATGCAGACCAAGAAAACCTTTGGCAAGACCGAGGGACTTCAGTGTATGCACGGCTATCAATCCTTTAAGCCGGGCGAGGTTACACCCGAAGTCGCTCATAAGATCGGACTTGAGCTTGCAAAACGAGTGTGGGGAGACAAGTTTGAGGTGCTTGTATCCACCCATGTGAATACGGGAGCGATTCACAACCATTTTGTTCTCAACAGCATTTCCTTTATGGACGGAAGCAGATACCATTGCAATCAAAAATCCTACCGCGTGATGCGAGAGGAATCGGATAAGCTTTGCCGTGAGTTCGGCGTGAGCGTGGTAGAGAACCCGAAGAACAAGAGAACCAATCGCTATATTGCCTTACTCCACCGGGAGCAGGAGGGACAGTACACCGTCTATGCTGCTATCAAGCACGACATTGACTTTGTCATTGCCGCATCTCCCAAAGATTTTGACGAGTTTGCCTATTTGATGGAACAGCTCGGATACAGATTAGAGCGACGAGGGAAGGATATGCGAATCATTCCAAACAACGGAAAACGAAAACCACGCAGACTGCGGTCGCTGGGTGAAGGCTATACCGAACAAGATATTGAGTATCGTATCAAGGCTCAATGGTACAATCCTCAAGCATATAACTATAAGATTTACAAGCCGCACGGAAAGGCTCCGACCTCGCTTCACGGGCTTTATGTTCATTACTGCTTTCTGCTCGGTATCTATCCCAAAGAAAGACCGCAGAGCTTGGTTGCTTGCGATTATCTCAAGGAAGATAAAATGCGAGTGCAGAAGCTGTCCGAAGAAGCGGCGATGATGGGCAAGTACGGTATTGAGAATATGGAACAGCTCAGAGAGCATTACCATTCAGTCAGTATGGAACTTGAGCAAAAAAGGAAAGAGCGAAGAAGCCTTCGTAATACCTTGCGGCGAACCGCAGAGGGAACGGAGCAGGAATACCTCAAGGCACAAATCAAAGTGATTAGTGCCGATATCCGTAAGCTGCAAAGGGAACAGGACTTGTGTCAGGATATTACCTTCAGAAGTGCGGGTATCGAAGAAGTGGTTCGTCTGATAGAGGAACCCGAAAGACAAAAAGAATTACAACACAAGGAGAACGAAAAGTATGAATCCAAACGCTGACGCTGCCGATCAGGTAGTGAAAATCACATTGGAAGGAGCGGAGTGGGCAATTCGCTTGGCAGGCACGGGAGCCAAAAACCTCGGTGTTATGCTCTATGCGATGTCCAAGGAACAAAACAAAACGAGAGGTGCCGAACGACTGAACAATATGCTTCGTTCCGGCAAACCACTCAAGGTCTATACCTTCTCCGCCAAGGATATGGACAAATTCAAGGAGGTTGCCAAGCAGTACGGTATCCTCTATACCATTCTCAAGGAGAAGGACAAGACGGGGGACGTATTCGATGTTCTTGTCCGTGCCGATGACGAGTCCAAGATCAACCGTATAGCTGACCGTTTCAGTCTCACAAAAATCGACACGGCAACACTCAAGGCAGAGCTTCTCAAGGAGAAAGCCAAGAGGGAGCAGAACGGCGAAAGCAGTAAAGCAAGCAGAGCCGATGAGGAAAAGGAAGGAGAAAAGACTACCAAGAATGAAGGTCAGGCCCCTCCCGTACCCGAACAGACTGAGGAGGAATATGAGGAAGGTGTGGCTGAAAAGCTTCTTTCGGAAAAGCCAATCCAAAAGGAGGCGCGTTCTTACGCAAACCCCACGTCGGCTCGGACGGACGACCTAAGCCGCGAACCTGTTCCTTCCGCATCGGGGATAAAGGAGGAAGCACCGACGGAGAGCGACAGTCTGTCCGAGCCAACATCGAACGAATCAAACAAAGAAAGCGAATCGGTTTCCCCGTCTGAGTATGGGGAAAAAGAGTCGGTTCGTGATAAGATTGCCCGTATCAAAAAGGAGCGAGAAGCGGCAAGTAAAAATGCTCCCGCAAAGGAATCCATCAAAGCGCCAACTCCGAAATCCAATGAAAGCAGATAACAGATAAGAAAGGAAAGTATTATGAGCGAATTTGAAAAGACTATCAAAGAAGCCATCGAGCCGAAGGATACAAAGAAAAGCTACGGTGAAGTGATGCGTGAACGCAGAGCCAAACTGAACGAAATGTCTGCAAAGGCATATTCGGATATTGCTTGCGACCGCCAAGCCTTTGTAGCCATGCTGGATACGGCAAGCCGGTTTCTTCGCAACTCGGTGGGGAATATTATGCTGATCTATGCACAGAACCCGAAGGCTACCGAGCTTCGCACTTATGATGAATGGAAGCAGAAAGAGAAAATCGTCAAGAAGGGAGCTACTCAGGTGTATGTCTTAAAGAAAAAGGAATACACCGACAGCGAGGGGAAAGCACGTGTTGGTTATGACCCCGAAGGCAAGTTCGATGTTCTCGATACCGTTGACGGGCAGGCGGCACCTGCTCCCAAGTATGACGAAAAGACACTCGTAAGAGGTCTTGTTCATGCTTGTCCCGCAAAGGTCGTAGTCGATGCGGACTTTCCGCAGAGCAATCCCGAAGGTGCGGCGTATATCAAGGACAAAAACGAGATCCGTTGCAAGTACGGTATGCCCCTTGATGAGCTTGTTCCCACGGTACTCAATGCGGCGGCTCTTGCCACCTTCTGCGGTGGGGACGAAACCTCCCGTGTGGCAGATTATGAGTTTAAGGCAAGGTGTATCGCCTACCTTCTCACCGAGAAATACGGTATCTCAACCGAAAATATCCGGGTTCAGAGCATCCCTGCTGCTTATGAAAGCATGGATGCCGATGAGTTCAAGGGAGAGGTAGCAGACCTTCTTTCAACCGCCAAAGCCATTGATGGCAGAGTTGCGGAGGTGCTTTTTCGCCCAAAAGAACAGAACAAGTCTACTGACACAAAGGCTCATGATATCACCGAAAAAGGTACAGCCGGTAAGGAGGAACGCTAATGGGCAAGAATGAAAGAAAGG
>JBJDZF010000441.1:0-8134 GCA_051867855.1 Eubacteriales bacterium | reverse complement strand
CAAAGCAGATCAAAATGGGTTGGGTCCCATTTTGAGAGCAATTTGGGCGTGAAAAGGGCGTACTTCACCTTAAGGCATATAAAGATTTCACGCTATACTCCAATCAGACTCCGCCGAATCGGCGCTTTCTTCCGATAAAGTTCTCTATCGCCGCATCGACATCTTCGGGCTTAAAATCCGGCCAGAGCGTGTCGGTAAAGTACAGCTCCGCGTATGCCGCCTGCCAGAGCAGGAAGTTGGAGAGACGCAACTCCCCTCCCGTGCGCACGACAAGGTCGAGCGCGGGGGATTCCGATGTGTAAAGCTCCGCCTCTATGTCATCCTCGGTTATCCGCTTATTGCCTTTAGCGGCGAGTCGGTTAAAGGCGGTCACTATTTCGTCGCGCCCGCCGTAGTTCAGAGCGAGATTGACGATGTAGGTGTTCCCTGCCGATCTTTTCTCTATGTCCTCCATCTTTTTCCTCATTGACTCGGAAAAGACGCTTTTGTCACCTGCAAAAATAAATCTTACGTCGTTTTTCGACAATTCCTCTTCGCACTCGTCAAGATAGTCGTCCAGAAGCTTCATTATGGAGTCTACCTCTTTTTTCGGTCGTTTCCAATTTTCAGTCGAAAAAACATAATAGGTTGACGCCTTTATATCGAGCTCGCAACAGTGCCGCATTATTTTTTTGAACACCTCCGCGCCGAATCTGTGTCCGTATTCGCGCGGCATAAGCCTTTTTTTAGCCCATCTCCCGTTGCCGTCCATTATGAATGCTATGTGAGAGAGCTTTATATCGTCGGGGATTTTTGTGCTGTTTTTTTTCATTTATGTCTCCGTTCGCTATCCTTGGGGGATATGTTTTCTCCGTGCACGGTTAAAATTCGGGGGCGGGAAGAAACCCCGCCCCGAACCGCGGAAGATTATATCTGCATAATCTCCTTTTCCTTTTTCGCACAAACGGCGTCTACATTCTTCGTGTATTTATCCGTAAGCTCCTGAATAGACTTTTCCACCGACTTGAGCTCATCTTCGGTCAACTCACCGTCTTTTTTCATCTTCTTGCCGAGCTCATTTGCTTCACGTCTTATATTTCTGACGGCAACCTTTGCATCTTCTCCCATCTTCTGAACCTGCTTTACAAGCTCGCGGCGGCGCTCCTCCGTAGGCTGCGGGAAAACGATACGTATGATCTTGCCGTCGTTTGTCGGCGTTATCCCAAGGTCGGATGCAAGGATCGCCTTCTCCATCTCCTTCAGCGTCGTGGCATCGTACGGTGTTATTGTCAGTGTCTTGGGATCCGCCACTCTGATGTCCGCCATTGTCGAGATAAGTGTGGGGGAACCCCAATACTCGAATTGAACCTTTGAGAGCAGTGCGGTATTTGCCTGTCCGGCTCTGATGACATCGAGGTTCTGCTCGTATGCCTGAATGGTCTTTGTCATCTTCTCTTCAAATTCTTTGGTGTTGAAATTCATAATCTCCTCCTAAAAAACGTTTTTTCAGTTGTGAAGCTCCGTGCCGATTCTCTCGCCCATTATAACGCGGTATATGTTCATCGGATCCTTAAGCCCGAATGCGTACGATTTTATATTGTTGTCCATGCAAAACGCCGCAGCGGTCAGATCAAGTGCCTTAAGCTTTTTGTCCAGTATCTCCGAATAGCTTATTTCGTCATATCTCACGGCACTTGGGTCAAGCTTCGGATCTGCCGAATAAATACCGTCGATATTCTTTGCCATAAGCACAACATCCGCCTCTATCTCCGCGGCGCGAAGCACTGCGGCGGTATCGGTGGAAAAGAAGGGCGAACCGAGTCCGCAACCGAAGATGACCACCTTGCCGTCCTCAAGCGCCGCCTTTGCCGCGCGTGCGCTGTACGGCTGTGCAAATGCCTGCATGGGCTCCGCCGTCATAGCCGTCGCGTCAAGCCCCTCGGAAATAAACGTATCCTCAAGAGCAAGTGCGTTGATTGCGGTTGCAAGCATTCCCATGCTGTCCGCACGGACGTGGTTCATACTGCCCGAGAGCCGTCCTCTCCAGATGTTGCCCGCACCGACGATAACGGCGATCTGCACGCCCTCATCGGTGCATTTTTTGAGCACTTTTGCCACCTCGGAGATGAAATCGAAATTAAGTATTCCGTCCGTATTTGCGCAAAGCGCCTCGCCGGACAGTTTAAGCAGCACTCTTTTATATTTTGCCTTGTTCATGTCAATGAAGGTACCTTTCGGTTCTTTTAATCTCCCGAAGAGCCGCCGACCGCAAAATCTCGTGACACGGCACCCCCGGTTCTCCTTTTATTTTACTACATTTATGCTGTTTTGTAAACACCAAATTTCAGTTTTGGAACATAATTTTCAAAAAAGTCCCCTCACAAAAGCAATGGCGCGGATTGTCTGATACAATCCGCGCCGCCAAGGCGAAATCAAATTCCGTTATACTTACATATTCAGTTCTTTTCGAACGCGCTTCTGAACGACTCAAGCTTTGAGAGCGCCTCATCCTTATCCTTTGCTCTTATGCAAAAGTAAAATTTACACTTTGGCTCCGTTCCGCTCGGTCTTACCGCCACCCAGCTTCCGTCTCCGAGCAGGAAGCGGAGTACGTTGGATGCAGGGAATCCTGCCTTTTTCATCTCCTCGGATTCATAATCCTCGACTTTGACGATCGGTATACCTGATACGTCGGAGGGCGCGTTATTGCGCAGCCCGTCGACAAGAGCCGTTATCTTGTCCGCGCCGTCAATACCCTTGAAAGTGAAGTTGTCGAGCGCGTCGTGATAATATCCGTACTTGGCGTAAAGGTCGCCCAGCGCGTCGATAAGCGTCTTTCCCTGCGCCTTTCTGTAAGCCGCACATTCGCAGAGCATAAGCGCCGCCTGAACCGCGTCCTTGTCTCTCACGAAATCCGCAACAAGGCATCCGTAGCTCTCCTCATATCCGAAAACGAAATTACCGTCACCGGCAAGCTCATGGCTGTATATCTTATCTCCGATAAACTTAAATCCCGTAAGCGTTTTTTCGACGGCGACTCCGTATGCCTCGCAAATCCTGTCTCCGAGGTCGGAGGTCACAATAGTATTGAACATAACGGGCTCCTTCGGCATCGTTCCCTTTTTCGTTCTTTCGTCGAGAATATACTCGAGTATTACCGCCGCCGATTGGTTACCGGTCATGAGGATATACTCGCCGTTCTGCCTTACGGCGACGCCGAGGCGGTCGCAGTCGGGATCGGTTGTGATAACTATATCGGCGCTCTCACGGCGTGCATATTCAAGCGCAAGCTCGTACGCCTCCTTGGTCTCGGGATTCGGATTCTTCGTCGCACTGAAATCCGGATCCGGTGTGCACTGCTCCGTGACGGGAATCACATTGTATCCGAGGCGTGCAAGCACCTCGCGCACGGGCACGTTGCCCGTTCCGTGCTGGGGGGAATATACAACTTTAATGTCCTTCTTTACATCGGGATTAATGGAAACGGACATGACTGCCGAATAATATTTTTCGTCGATCGAGGGATCGAGCATGGAGATAAGCTCTCCCGCCTCATCGCCGGAAAGCGCCTTTATTGTAAGCGGGTCTTCGATACGCTGAACATATTTTATGACCTCGTCCGTCATAGCGGGCACAAGCTGACAGCCCCTCTCGTCGTACAGCTTATATCCGTTGTATTCCGGGGGATTGTGTGATGCGGTTATCATGATCCCACCGAAAGCACCCGTTTCCCTGACTGCAAACGACAGCTCGGGAGTGGGGCGCAGAGCGTCGAAAAGGAACGCCCTTATTCCGTTAGCGGCGAGGACTCCCGCGCTCTCATATGCAAACTCCGTCGAAAAGCGTCTGTTGTCGTGAGATATCACCACGCCGCGGCGGCAGGCATCCTCACCGTTCTTCTTTATATATTCGGCAAAGCCCTGTGTTGCCTTTCTCACCGTGTATCTGTTCATGCGGTTTGTCCCCGCACCGAGTATACCTCTCATGCCTCCGGTCCCGAATTCGAGATCGCGGCAGAAGCGTTCCTTTATCTCCTGCTCGTTACCCTCTATCAGAGAAAGCTCCTTTTTCGTATCCGCGTCGCCGCACTCAAGCCAATGATTATATTTTTCCGAATAATTCATTTATTTTCCCCCTTGTCTTTCGCTTTGTGATCACATCCGGCGCGCCAAATGACCGCACGGATCCGTGTCACGCCGCTTTGCATATATTATACACTTTAAATACGCCTATTGCAAGATATTTTCCTGTCGATTCCGCACGATACAAAATTTTTTTACAATTTAATGGTAATATTCTCTCCCGGTTCCGGACGATCACTTATCTCGTTGAGCGCACACTGCCCCTCTCTGCGACGGTCCGGTGTCGAAGAGTACCCGAAGTTATCGGTTTTTTCGGAGATTTCCGTAATTAATTCGTCCCAAAAAGCAATAATTTTTCTCAAAGCTATTGACAAAGCACTGTTAATGTGTTATTATAGTAACGCTTTATCACGGTAAAGCGTTAAAACATTGAATCGGGAGTTTATCAGTTATGAAAAAAATTCTTTCGCTCATTCTGGCGGCACTGATGTGCGCATTTGTATTCACCGCCTGCTCAAAAGACAAGGAGGGCGGCGAGTCCGACACCTCCGCCCCTGCAAAAAAGCTTGTCATCGGTTACACTCTTTACGAGCCGATGAACTATGAAGACGAAAACGGAAAGCTTGTCGGCTTTGACACCGAGTTTGCAGAGGCAGTCTGCAAAAAGCTCGGATATGAGCCTGTGTTCCAGCTCATTGACTGGGGCAACAAGTACCTTGAGCTCTCCTCGGGCGCCATCGACTGCATCTGGAACGGCTTTACCGCTAACTGCGCCGACGACGACGGAATTCAGAGAACAGACAAGGTCGATATTTCCTACTATTACATGAACAACGAGCAGTGCGTTGTCGTCAAGACAACAGATCTTGACAAGTACACCACGGCAGAATCTCTTGCAGGCAAGAAGGTTGCCGCAGAGAACGGCTCCGCCGGAGAAGGCGTTGCAAAGGATCTTGCCGGAGATAGCGGCGAATTTCTCGGAGTTACATCGCAGATGAACACTCTTACCGAGCTTATGTCCGGTGCCGTTGATTTCGTGGTCATCGACAAAACAATGGCAAAGTCGATCGTCGGCAAGGGAGATTACACTTCCCTCTCCATCGCTTCCTCCATTGAAATTGAGGCTGAAAAGTATGCGATCGGCTTTAGTAAGGGCAGCGAGCTGACGGCACAGGTCAACGGTGCCATCAAGGAGCTTGCCGCTGACGGAACGCTTGCTTCTCTCGCGGAAAAGTACGGTCTTTCCAACTACCTCATTACGGATTATGAGGGCTGACTTACGGTAGCTTACCGCCGAATATTATAATCGGGACATCGTATGCCGTGCGCGGCATACGATGTCTGTGTCTGTAAAAAAACTGAAATAGATAAGGAAATACATAATTATGAGTTTTTGGGACGTTACCCTGCGCCTGCTTGACGGCTTCAAGGTCACGGTACAGCTGTTTGCGCTGACACTGATATTTGCCCTGCCGCTCGGACTTATCATCTCGTTCGGCACCATGTCAAAGTTCAAGCCGCTGAAATATGTAATGAAAACCTTTGTCTGGATCATTCGCGGCGTACCGCTTATGCTCCAGCTCTTCATAGTCTTTTACGTCCCCGGCATGGTCTTCGGAATGAAGGTTCCCGACAGATTCATGGCGGCGCTCGTCGCGTTCGTCATAAATTACGCCTGCTATTTCAGCGAGATATACCGCGGAGGTATCGAAAGTATTTCACGCGGGCAGTACGAGGCGGGGCAGGTGCTCGGCATGACCCGGGGGCAAATATTCCGGAAGGTGATCCTCAAACAGGTCATCAAGCGAATAATACCGCCGATCTCAAATGAGGTCATAACCCTTGTCAAGGACACAGCACTCGCGCGGGTAATTCTTGTTGTGGAGATAATCAAGAAAGCCGAGGAGCTTATGAGCCGCGCCATTATATGGCCGATGTTCTACGCGGGCGCGTTCTATCTCATATTTGTCGGCGTGCTCACCATTCTCTTCAACCGCATAGAAAAGAAGCTGGATTATTTCAAGGCTTAAGGAGGATAGCGTGAAAGATAAGTCGATCCGGTATTGGAGCTCATCTGTTTCACGCCGAAATTCACTTAAAATGGGATCCAGCCCATTTTGTCTGCTGCGCAGACACAGTGAATTTCATAATATTTTTGTGCCGCCGCCCGGGCGGCGGAATGGAGATTAATATGGCGCTGCTCGAAGTAAAAGATATAAGGAAAAAATTCGGCAAGACCGAAGTCCTCAAGGGAATCGGATTTGAGCTTGAAAGAGGCGAGGTACTCGCCGTCATCGGCTCGTCCGGAAGCGGAAAGACCACATTTCTCCGCTGTCTTAACTTTCTTGAAACGCCCGACGCGGGTACTGTTTACGTCGACGGTCAGAAGATTTTTGACGCCGATGACAAATCCAAAAGCTCCGAACAGGAAATTCGTCGGAACCGCCTGCATTTCGGGCTTGTTTTTCAGTCCTTCAACCTGTTTCCGCAGTACAATGTATTTGATAATGTAACGCTTGCGCCGAAGCTGCGGATAAACAAGGACGCAAAGAAAAGCCGCATGAGTGCCCAGCAAAAGAAAACGGAGCTTGAAAAGCTGTATGCTTCGGCTCACGAAATTATAGCAACCGTGGGGCTATCCGACAAGGAGAAGTCCTATCCCTGCGAGCTTTCGGGAGGTCAGCAGCAGCGGGTCGCCATTGCCCGCGCCCTCGTTCTCTCCCCCGACATACTCTGCTTCGACGAACCGACAAGCGCTCTCGACCCGGAGCTTACGGGCGAGGTCCTGCGCGTAATAAAGCGTCTCAAATCTTCGGAGCGCACAATGATAGTCGTCACACATGAGATGGAGTTTGCCAGAAATGTTGCGGACAAGGTCATCTTCATGGCAAACGGCGTAATTGAGGAGATCGGCACGCCCGAACAGGTTTTCGACAACCCCGTTTCCCCGAAAACCAGGGCGTTTCTCGGAACCTCTCTCAAAAATTTCTGATTGCACAAGAAAACCGGGCGCATATCTCTCCGCCAAAAATACAATAATCCCTGTCAAACGGTGTTTTGGCGTGGGATCTGATGTCTGCCGGGCAGTGCTTCGGCAGATATTTTTTGCCATAATGCTCTTATGTGTGAAAAAATCAAGCCGAAAATTCCGATGATTGCCGCAAATTACTTGATAATTTTCATAAAACGTGGTAAAATATTACAAGTGGATGCACCGATATGAGTAAATGCATCCGTGCGGATCCGCTCACGGGGATCATATTCCCCTCAAACGAAAATGACCGTACTCAAACGCGTCATTCGAAAAAGCCGCAGGCAAAAGTAAGTAAGAGAGGACTTCAGACGTGAAAATAGACGATATAACACTAAAAAAGGAAGACCCCGAGGATTACAGGGCAGTTGAAGAGTTAACACGTGAAGCATTCTGGAACTTATACTTTCCGGGCTGTTCCGAGCATTATATCGCACACCTTATACGCAGTTCCGACTCATTTATCGGCGAGCTTGACACCGTGGCTCTTTCGCACGGCAAAATCGTCGGCAGCATAATGTACACAAGGGCCTGCGTTTTGCTTGACAACGGGGGACTTTATCCGGTTATATGCTTCGGTCCGCTCGCGGTCCTGCCGGAGTATCAGCATCGCGGCGTCGGGAGCGCCCTGATACGGCACACGGTAAGCCTTGCCGCCGCGCTCGGCTACAATGCCGTAATTATTTATGGTGACGACGCCTACTATTCGCGCTTCGGATTTGTCCCCGCACAAAAATTCGGGATCGGGACCGACAGCGATATGTACTCGCCTTCCCTGCTCGCGCTCGAGCTAAAAAGCGGTGCGCTTGACGGAAAAGCCGGAAAATTCGTTGAGGATTCCCTATTCGGCTCCCACGATGAAAGCGCCCTTGCCGAATTTGACCGAGGCTTCCCCGCCAAAGAGGCGATTGCGGGACTGCCCTCACAGCAAAAATTTCTCGAAAGAATCAACAACTCTGTTCCGAGAGTATGTCCGGAGAAAAAAATATGTCAGTAAAGAACGATATACTTGCATTACTTGAACAAAACAGGCTGAGCGGAA
>JBJDZF010000440.1:0-8159 GCA_051867855.1 Eubacteriales bacterium | reverse complement strand
ACAAAGCACACTATCCGTAACTCACGTACAGGTCGACAGAGATCAGTTCGGCGCTGACTGATGTTCCGGAGCAAGGTGATTGAGAGACGACTGTTCCCGACGGTTCACCGCTTGAAACATAATAAACATTTCCCACAACAAGGCCGTATTCGGCGAGCTTCCGTTCGGCATCCTCGACACTCAGACCGTAAAGTGAGGGCACCAGCCGCTCGCTGTACTGTATTCCGGCGCTGACGGTAAAGGATACGCGCGAGCCATATTCAAGCTCCGAATAAGGACTCACATTCTGGGAGATAACGGTACCCACTCTCTCTTCGGAGCGCGCATACACTACCTCACCCGGCAACAGTCCCGCGGCAAGCAGGAGTGAGGTTGCCTGCATTTCCGTGACGCAGCATATATTCGGCACAGTGGCATATACGACTTGCTTTCCCATACTGACATTCAGGACTACCGTATCCCGCTCTCCGAAGCTTTCGTTTTCCGCAGGCTCCGTGGAGATAATATGCCCCTTGCGCACGGTATCGGAATAGCTTTCGGTGATACGCACGGCTATTCCGTAATTCTTCAGCTCAAGCTCGGCATCGCGCAGGGGTGAACCGACGTAATCGTCCATCGTATATATCCGTTCTCCTCGGCTGACCACTACGCCAAGCGTACAGACATCATCCTTTTTGTATATTTTCCGACTTACTCCCCCGGGAGGTGTCTGTGATATAACCGTTCCTGCGGGAATTTCCGCGCTGTACTCATATATCACGCCGAGGTCGTAATCGGAGCTGTCAAGAGTTCCCCATACCTCACTGTATTTCATTCCCACGACATCGGGAACGTACACCACGCGGTAATTCCCGAAATAATCCGAGATGATCAGCTTGTAGACGACAATGAGCGCGGATATCAGTGCAACCGTAACGCTTGCCGCAAACGCACCCGCCAGTGGAGGAAGCATGGACGGCAGCTTCGGACGAGCCTCCTTTTGCGCTTTGTACTTTTTGTATTTTTCCGATATTTTTCCGAAAAATGCGGACGCCCCCCTGCGCACCGCTGCCGCGCCTTTTTTCAGAGACGCCCATATCTTCTTTATGAATGGCGCAAGCCTGTTTTCCCCGCCGCGCCTTCTCTTCCCCGGCGGTGTTACAGTACCCTCGAGCATCGCGAATTCAAACAGAGTTGTAAACTCGATGGGATCATTTTGCACGTCTCTCTTTTTTGAAAACGTATCAAAGCCCGCACGGCGAAGCGGCTTTGTCATCCGTCTTTCGTGCGGGCGCTCTGACGGTCTGATGCGGTATTTCATATATGTCTCCCCTCCATGGAAAAATTATATATGTACCGCCGTCCGCCTTATAATATATGTGTTATCTTCTGACTGTTTAATCCGTACCGACAGTTCCTTCGGAGTCATCGCGTCTGAGCTGACCGCAGGACGCGTTTATGTCCTCTCCGAGCGTACGTCTGATTGTGGCTCGTATTCCCTTTGACTCAAGCACGGACACGAATTTTTCAACCGCGCGCCTGTCGGGCATCTCAAAGCTCCGCTCCCTGACGGCGTTCACGGGAATGAGATTCACGTGTATCGGCATCGTGTCTTTTCCGTCACGAAGATTCGAATTGAGCAATGCGGCAAGAGATGCCGCCGCGCCCGCCGAATCGTTTTTCCCCGCAATAAGCGTGTACTCAAACGAAATGCGCCTGCCCGTGGCTCGGTAATAGCTCCTGCACGCCGCGAGCAGCTCCTCTATGTTCCATTTGTTGTTTACGGGCATTATTTCGGAACGCGTTTTATTGTCCGACGCATGGAGAGATATAGACAGCGTTATGGGCAGCTTCTCCTTTGCCAATCGGTTTATACCGTCCACCACTCCGCAACTTGAAAGCGATATGTGACGGTATCCGATATTGAGTCCTTTCTCCTGTCCAACAAGGTGCAGAAACTTTATCACATTGTCGTAGTTGTCGAGCGGCTCGCCTATTCCCATCATAACTATATTCGAAATACCGCCGGGAGTGTCCCGACGTGCGACAATGACCTGTCCGAGTATTTCGGACGGTTCGAGATTTCTCACCCTGCCGCCTATGGTCGACGCGCAAAAAGCACAGCCCATGCGGCAACCCACCTGTGAAGAGATGCAAACGGTATTTCCGTGCTTATATCTCATTACCACGCTCTCGACGCAATTCCCGTCGGAAAGCGAAAACAGGTATTTCACCGTTCCGTCGAGTCTTGACGTCAGCTTTCGTTTTATCTGCGGCAGACGGAATTCCGCGGTCTGACGCAATTTCTCCTTTGTCGCCTTGCCTATATTGGTCATTTCCTCGGGAGACACACCGCGGCTCATCTGCTCGAACAGCTGCACCGCGCGGAATTTCGGCTCTCCAAGCTCCGCCATAAACTCCTCAAGCTCATGCGGCAATAGTGACAGCAGGTCACGCTTCTTTATATTTTCCTCCACACAGATCTCCTCCCGATAATAATTAAAGAGCTAAAAGATTATGTTATACACGCCTTTTTTGTCAGCTTTGCGATAAAGAAACCGTCCGTACCGTAGACATCGGGCAAAAGTGTAAGCTGTCCCGAGGGGCACCGGAGAGATCCGACCGTAAAAGGAGAAAGCGAAAAGTCCCCGTGTCTCTCCAGAAATTTTTTCACAATGTCCTCGTTTTCGCGCGGAAGGATCGTACAGGTCGAATACACCAGCGTGCCGCCCGCCCTCAGATACTTCGCCGAACTTTCGAGAATGGCGAACTGTATCTCGGGCAATGCCGAGGATACGGCAGGATCCTTGTACCTCAACTCCGGTTTCTTTCCGAGCACTCCGAAGCCCGAGCACGGGACGTCGCATATAACGCGGTCGGCAATTCCGAGCAGAGCGCGCTCAGGCTCTCTTGCGTCGCGCATATCCGTGCTTATTATATCTATTCCCAATCTTCGCGCCGATGATTCAATAAGAGGTAATTTATTCCTGTGAATATCAAAGCAGAAGATCTTTCCCGAGTTTTTCATATCGATCGCCGCGCCGAAGCTCTTGGAACCGGGGCAGGCGCACACATCCACCACCGTGTCTCCCGGCATTGCACCGAGTGCCGCGACACATATCTGTGACGCCTCGTCCTGGACGAAAAACAGTCCGTCGTCAAAACCGTACGCCGATGTTATCCTTCCTTTGTACCTTATACCGACGGATGAATATCCGGTCGGCTCGCCGCCGAGCTTTCCGATAAGCCCGTCACGCGATATCCGCAGGGTATTTACCCGCAATGTAGATCCCTCCGACCGTCCGAACGCACGCAGGATACTGCCTGTTCGTTCAGTGCCGTATATTTCGCAGAGCGTGCGGCACAGCGGCAGTCCCACGGAATATGTGACAGACAGGGCGCAAACAGTGTCGTCGCAAGGGTCAGGCAGAGATATCTCTCCGCGCCTGCGCAGAAAAGAGCGCAACACTGCATTTACAAAGCCGCGCGTACGCCGGGAGCAAAGCTCAACGCTCTCGTTGACCGCCGCGTGCGGCGGTATTCTGTCCATGAAAAGGAGCTGGTACAGACCGAGCCTTATTGCCCACAGTGCCTCGTCCTCAATTTCAACGACCGCTCTGTCGGATATTTTCGAAATATAGTAGTCGAGAGTTATCCGACGCTCCGTAACACCGTAAAAAAGTGCCGCGGCAAGAGCGCGGTCGTCTTCTGTAAGTTCGCTGCACTCAAGCGCGTTATCCAAAGCTATATTTGAATACTGCCCCGAACGCTCGCATTTTCGCAGCGTGTCTGCGGCAATCTGTCTTGCGGTCATGTTTTATTATCCAAATCGGCGGAGCGCACCGTTCCGAACCCGGAACGCACGATCCGCCGTCCTTTTTATATTATACGGTATTACTCAAAAAACAATTTGCCCTGTCGGCTTGCGCGTTTCACGCACGCGGTTATTATCTGCACCGAAGCTCTATCCTTCGGAGAGCTTCGGATACTGTCACCCTGTACACACAGATTATCTGCGCCTGTTGCTCCGACCGCCTGCGATTATAATAAGTCTCAACAGAGAAAGGAGCGACGTTGCAAGCGCCGCGACATACGTCATAGCGGCGGCGGTGAGTACCCTGCGCGCCCCGCCGAGCTCGTCCCCCGAAAGGATGCCCGAGGAGGATAAGGTCTTCATAGCTCTCGCCGAAGCATTAAACTCGACGGGAAGCGTGACAAGCTGAAACAGCGTTACGAGCGAGTAGAGAACGATGCCCGCAAAAAGCAGATAATCCGACGCAAAAATCAGACCGATTATAAATATCGGCATTGCCAACGCAGAACCGAATCTTGTCGCGGGAATAATCGCACTTCTGACCTTGATGGGAAAATAGTTGCGCGCGTACTGAACGGCGTGCCCCGCCTCATGAGCGGCAACGCCCACGGCAGCGACACTCGGCACGTCATAAACCGTGTCGGAGAGCCGTATCACGTTCTCCCGCGGGTCGTAATGGTCGTTGAGCGAACCGTTTATGTGCTCTATGCGCACATCGTACAACCTGTTGGAATCGAGAATCCTGCGTGCCGCCTCGGCACCCGTCATTCCGCCCGACGTGTGAACGCCCGAATATTTTTTGAAATTGGAGTTTACCGATATCTGCGCCCAGATCGTAAGGATCATCGCGGGAATCAGTATCAGTATCGTCCAGTCTCCGTAAAACAAATTAAACATCATAAACATAAAGAACACCTCTTTCTTTCGCTGACGTCACGCGCACTTCGCCAGTCAGCGCAAAACCCACCTTCCGTCAGCCCGTGTGCTTACGAAAGCACGTCTCCCACGGAGATCTTTCTTCCGCGCACGAAATCCTCCGCGCTCATTTTGGATTTTCCCTCGGGAACAACGGTAAGCAATGTCACAGCACCCTCGCCGCACGCCACGGTTATTCCGCCGTCCACCGATATCACAGTGCCCGCAGGAGCGTCGGTCGCACGCTCCGACACCCTTGCCGAGACTATTTTAAGCACCTTTGTGTCAGGCGTGTGCGTAAACGCGAGCGGGATCGGTGATAGTCCGCGAATCAGGTCGTGTACCCTGTGTGCAGGCAAGCCGAAATCGATAAGGCAGTCGGATTTTTCAATTTTAGACGCGTATGTTGCCGCCGCTCCGTCCTGCGGAGTGCGCGCGGCTTTTCCGCTTTTTATCAGCTCTATCGCACTTATCAGAGTCTGTGCGCCGAGCTGTGCAAGTCTGTCATGCAATGACTCGAAGTTATCCGACTCTCCTATGTCCGTCTTTGCGCTCAGGAGCATATCTCCCGTGTCAAGTCCCTTATCCATGTACATTATCGTGATCCCGGTAACGTCCTTGCCGTCGATGATCGCCCTCTGTATCGGCGCCGCCCCGCGGTATTCGGGCAAAAGCGAACCGTGTACGTTGATGCATCCGTACCTCGGATAATCAATCACGTTTTCGGGAAGTATCTTTCCGTACGCCGCCACTACTATCATGTCGGGAGCGACGGAATCGAGCAGAGCCGCAAATTCTTCGCCTTTCAGCGTCGAAGGCTGGTACACGGGTATTCCCTGCTCCTCGGCGTAGACCTTTACCGGCGGGGGCATAAGTGCATATCCTCTGCCGCGCGGCCTGTCGGGCTGTGTCACCACCCCGACGATATTCTCACCCGACTTTGCGAGCGCCTTGAGCGAGGAAAGCGCGAAATCGGGAGTCCCCATAAAAAGTATCTTCAAATCACTACCTCCGAAGGGTTATATGACGCTTTGGCGGTCAGTCGGACATAACCGCGTTGTCGATAAACAGCTTTCCGTCAAGATGGTCTATCTCGTGGCAGAACGCGCGTGCCAAAAGTCCCGAACCGGAGATCTCAAAAGTCTCTCCGTGTCTGTTGAGCGCACGCACTGTAACGTACATAGGCCGCTTTGTAACTCCGTAACGCCCGGGGATAGAAAGACAGCCTTCCTCCTCCTCCTGCTCGCCGGAATACGCGATGATTTTCGGATTTATCAGCTCGATAAGCCCACTCTCTTCCGTCTCGATGACAACGATCCTGCGAAGTATGCCCACCTGCGGAGCGGCAAGTCCGCATCCTTCCGCCGCGCGCATGGTCTGTGCCATATCGTCAAGCAGAGTCAGAGTGCGCGGAGTAATGTTATCCACGGGTCTGCACACCTTTCGGAGCATACTGTCTCCGATCTTCAAAATTTTCAGCTTTGCCATTTTTGTATATCTCCCATTCAATAAAGATATATTCGCGATCTGCGCGGACTTTCCGTAATGTTTTGCAACTCCTACGTCACATATCGATGCGTGATCGATCAAAACGCCGCCGCAGACGGAAAAATCCCGGGCTTACAGATTCGAGGGGTTGAAATCGACCGAGAGCGTCAGTCCTTTGACGCCGGAACGCGAAAAATCCGCGAGCAACAGGTCAAATAGAGCACGCGAGCGCCTGTTGAGCACGCACTTTATCACCATTCTCATTCTGTATCGGTTCTCAACCTTATATACCGGCGCTTCAAAGGGTCCGAAAACAACGAGCGGAACATCCGCAAAGTCTCCCCTGACAAGCTCCGACAGCTTTTGTGAAAGCAGAGCCGAAGCACGCAGCAATTCCTTTTCGAGAGACGACACCAGGGTAAGCAGTGCGATGTCGCAATACGGCGGAAAAACAAGCATGCGGCGAAGCTTTATCTCCTGCGTATAGAAGCTTTCGTAGTCCTGCGCACAGGCAAGACGTATGCACTCGTTGTCGGGATTGTTTGTCTGAATTATCGCCACCCCGTTTTTTTCCGAGCGTCCCGCCCTGCCTATGACCTGTGTCAGCATTGCAAAGGTGCGCTCGTTAGCCCTGTAATCGTCGATATAAAGCGATGCGTCCGCCAACAGCACTCCGACAAGCGTAACGTCGGGAAAATCATGTCCCTTGGTCACCATCTGAGTTCCGAGGAGTATGTCCGCCTTGTGCTCGCGGAAGCCCGTGAGCATTTTTTCATATGAATCGCGGGACGCCGTCGTATCGGTATCCATTCTGACTATCCGCGCCTCGGGCAACAGCGACTCAAGCTCCTGCTGTACGCGCTGTGTACCGTAACCCATATGTACAAGATGTCCGCCGGAGCATGACGGACAAGTCTGGGGCACGGGGATCCTCGCGCCGCACCAGTGACAGCGCAGCTCTCCGCGGTCGTATGCCCCGCCGTATGTATGATAGGTCATCGACACACTGCACCGCGGACATTTGACCGTAGCTCCGCAGTCGCGGCAACTGATAAAATTGTTGTAGCCGCGTCGGTTCAGAAACAGTATCGCCTGTTCCCCCTTGGCATAGGTCTCGGTCAGCTGCCGGCAGAGCAGATTTCCGAGCGGAGATGTGTTTCCCGCTGCCGTCTCTTCCCTCATATCGGCGATCACGGTGCTCGGAAGCACGGCGGCGCCGTATCTCTTTGTAAGCTTTATCAGCGTATATTTTCCGTCGAGCGCCTTTTTATAGCTCTCAAAGGACGGGGTCGCGGAGGCGAGCAGCATTATTGCCTTATTGTACCCGCATCTGTACCGCGCAATGTCCCGTGCGTGGTATTTCGGATTCATATCCGACTTGTATGTGTGCTCCTGCTCCTCGTCTATTATTATCAGTCCGAGGTCGTGAACAGGCGCAAAAACCGCCGAACGGGTTCCCACAATGACGTCGGCGGCGCCGTCCTTTATTTTCTTATAGGTCTCAAAACGCTCTGCGGCACCGAGTCCCGAATGAATGACCGCGACCCTGTCACCGTATCGCGAGCAGAAAATGCCGAGCGACTGCGGTGTCAGCGCGATCTCCGGGAGCAGAACGATGACTCCCTTTCCGCGCGCGAGCATATCGTCGATGAGCTTCAGCATAACGCAGGTCTTTCCGCTACCCGTCACCCCGTGAAGAAGCACTCCGTGTGCCTCTTTTGAATCGGCAAAAGAACGCAATGTCTCAAACGCCGCGTTCTGCTCTTCGTTGAGCACAACGGGATTTGATATGACGGCAGCCGCTCTCTCGTAACTGCTTTGTATCACGCGCTCCGAGCGACGAAGAATTCCCTTTTGGCAAAGTCCGCGCAACGCCGCCGCGTCAATTCCCGTTTTTGACCTTATGTCACTCTCGGCAAGCTCCCCGCACTCAAGCAGTACGGAAAGTGTATCGAGGATTTTC
>JBJDZF010000439.1:0-8188 GCA_051867855.1 Eubacteriales bacterium | reverse complement strand
CCTTGTGGACATAGTCAGAATACTGCGTTCAAAGGGGGGATGCCCGTGGGATATGGAGCAGGATCATAAAAGCATCCGGGATTCCCTGATAGAGGAAACATATGAGGCAATAGAGGCGATAGACACGGATAATTCCGAGCTTCTCCGGGAGGAACTCGGCGATGTTATGCTTCAGGTCGTCTTTCACGCACGTATAGAGGAGGAAGAAAAGCGCTTTTCGATTGACGATGTCTCCGACGGAGTGTGCAAAAAGCTGATATACCGTCACCCGCACGTTTTTTCCGACGTAAACGTCGAAAACTCGGCACAGGTGCTTGACAACTGGGAAAAGCTGAAAAACGATGAAAAGCAACGCAAAACGGTTACTCAAAAGCTTAAGGCGGTTCCTCCCCAGCTTCCGGCACTTATGAGAGCGGCAAAAGTGGGCAAAAAAGCAGCCTGCTTCGATTTTGACAGTACACAGTCGGTGATGGACAAGCTGTACGAGGAGGCGGCGGAGCTGAAAGAGGCAGTTGCGTGCAATGACGGCGTAGCTGTTGAGGAGGAGGCGGGGGATCTGCTGCTTACGATGACTTCTCTGTGCCGAAAGCTCGGAGTAAATCCGGAAAGGGCGCTGAACAACGCCACGGACAAGTTCATATCGCGCTTTGAAAGGCTCGAAAACGAGGTTTCGGCAGAGGGAAAGGACGTCTCGGAGCTTTCCTTTGATGAGCTTGATGCCCTCTGGAATGAAATTAAACATAAAAACCTATAAAATATCAGTATTTGTTGGAGAAAAAAGCAAAAAAACACTTGATATTGTTGAATGTGTGTGGTATAATCATTACATAATATAGCCGGGACAAGCCCCGGTATAAAACAGAAAGGTGAAATACTATGAACAAAACACAGTTTATCGAAGCAGTAGCAGCAAAAGCCGATATCAAAAAGAAGGACGCAGAGGCGGCAGTCAACGCAATGACCGACGTTATCGCCGAGGCTCTCAAGGCAGGAGACAAAATTCAGCTCGTAGGATTCGGTACCTTTGAAGTGAAGGAGAGATCCGCAAGAGAGGGACGCAACCCCCAGACCGGTGAAAAGATCAAGATCGCAGCTTCCAAGCATCCGTCGTTCACGGCAGGTAAATCACTTAAGGATTCAATAAACTAAGTTGTTTTATAGCTTACAGGGGTGTTGCAGATGCAACTCGCGTATGCGTGTCGCATTATGAGCGACACTCCCTGTTTTTTTACGGGTGATATATATGAGACTCGACAAATATCTTAAGGTGTCGCGCATTATCAAGCGGCGCACCGTCGCAAACGACGCCTGCGATACACAGCACGTCATGATCAACGGCCGCACGGCAAAGGCGTCCGCACAGGTCAAAGAGGGCGATGTGGTGGAGGTCAGCTTCGGGCAGAAAACGCTGAAATTCAGGGTGCTGAACACTAATGAGGCTACGCCGAAGTCCGACGCTTCCGGTATGTATGAAATAATTGAATAATCGCAGAGTAACGCGCATACTGTTTAAATGAACATATGCGCGTTTTGCGATATCATACAAAGGAGCGTAGAGATGAATATACAGAAGGACAAGACGGTACACGAGCTGAATGTGAGCATGAGAAAAAATCTTCACGTCACCGGGGTAACCGAGGTAGTCAGCTTCGACGAGAACACAGTGACCCTGAAAACCTCCTGCGGAGAGCTGAACATCGAGGGCGGAGACATAAAAATATCGGTACTCGATACCGAAAGAGGGATCGTAACTCTCGAGGGACGGATAGATTCGATATATTATGCAGAGGAGAAGAGCGGGGATAAGCGCGGATTCTTCGGGAAGGTGTTCGGCTGACATGGAAGTATCGCCGCTTTTGCTTTCAGAGCTTTTGCTGTTCTCTTTGCTTTGGGGGTGTGCCGTCGGCGTTATAAACGACGCAAGCAGGATAATACGTGTTTTTTTCGGCGTCAGATACACGGAGCGCAGATTTGAAAGGATCTGCTCCCTTGCACAAATCCATGTGCGCGGAGGGGCGGACGGTGAGAAATGCCGTGATCCCGAGGACGGGAAAACGGATGAGGGGCGTTCGGAAAAACGGTCAAAACGCACAAGCAGGGCACTCGGCGTCCTCATATTTTTTCAGGACATATTCTTGATGCTCACGGCTGCCGTGGGACTTGTCATACTCAATTTTTATCTGAACGACGGAGATTTCAGGTTTTATACCGTTGTCTGCCTTATATGCGGATTCGTCTTTTATTACTTCACGGTCGGGAAATTGGTAATGCTGATATCGGAGCCGATCACACTTATACTGAAGGCGATATTCTGTGTCATGATCCGCTTATTGCTCGCGCCTGTCCGGATGATCGGTCGCGTATTTATGAAAATTTTTTCAGCGATTTGTAAAAGAATACGCCTCACTATTGCAAAACGCCGCGAGATGCGTTATAATATAAGAAGATCGAGACTTTTCACGGAGCTTTCACGCACGGGATTTACGGGGGAGAGGGCAGAACGGGAGGAAGCATGAGATTAAAATTCGGCAGATATTTTGCAGGAAAAAAATCCGTACTCGGGACTCTTATACGTTCTTTTATCGCGATTTTGTTGGTTTTTTCCGTGGTGTTCTTTATGTGGAGTATAATGAAGTATAACAAAATCCGCGAAGAACAGGAAGAAAAGGATCAGTATATAAGCCGCCTCAACGAGGAGATAGACCGCCTTGAGTATCTCGTGGATATGCCGCTTGATGACGGATATAAGATCAGGATCGCGCGCGAGCGGCTCGGGATGTGTTTCCCGGATGAGATCATTTATTATACAAACGCAGAATAGACGGATTCCGGAACAAAGGAACGGATATGATGGGGACGGTGCAGGATGCCATGGCATCCGCGCCGCCCCTTTTTGATGCCGCCACGCCGAATATATGTAACGATACTGTGACAAAATATCTGTAAGAGTTTGATTATTTCAGGTCACATCGACATTATTTGATGCCGTTCACATAAAATTCACAAAGAAAAAACGGCAATGATATTGACATAAAGATAACAAAAGTGGTATTATTTATTAAAATTGGGGTAGAAGGTTTGTTTTGCGAAAGACATATATTTTTTGCCCACTATGCACAATAACGGAGGCAGTTTATGGTACAAAATGACCAATCAGTGTATGGCCGTTCCAAGAAGAGGCTTGAGGCGTTTTTCGACGCAGGTACCTTTGTGGAGCTCGGCGCATATACAAAACGTCCGACCGCTCCCGCACAGCTTGAAGGTGTGGTTTGCGGATACGGTGCCATCGAGGGAAAGCTCGTTTTCGCTTTTTCTCAGGATATAGAGAGAAACAAAGGAGCGCTTGACGCCGGTCAGGCGCGAAAGATAGAGGGATTGTATTCTCTGGCGGTGAAAAACGGGGCGCCGGTTATGGGAATATTCGACAGCGCCGGAGCGGTCGTTTACGACGGTGTGTCGGCACTGGCATCCTATGCGAAACTTATGAGGTGCGTCTCGGACGCATCGGGAATAGTGCCGCAGATAGCCGTGATCGGAGGACTTTGCGCCGGCTCTGCCGCCGTTGCGGCGTCCATGTTCGACTTCACCGTCACAGTGAAAAATGTTTCGAAGCTTTATGTAAATTCTCCGTTTGTCGTGGGTAATGAAGCCGGATCGGACGATTTTGCACTTAAAAACGGTGCTTCCGCATATGCCGCCGATACGGAGGAGGACGCGCTGTCATATGTCAGACGCCTTGTGTCACTGCTTCCGTCAAATAATTCCGAGGGAGCGTTTTCCTCGGATGTTGCCGACGACCTCAACAGAACCGTTGATTTCGACCCTGACAACTACAACGCCGCAGAGCTTTGCACAACGCTTTCCGACAACGGAAGCTTCGTAAGACTCTACGCGGATTATGCGGATACCGTGGTGGCAGGCTTTGCCTCATTCGGCGGTGTTGTCGCCGGGATCCTTGCGGGAGAGCCGTCAAAGGACGGAATAATAGATATACGCGCGGCGCGTGTGGGCGCCAAGCTCGAGGCCTTCTGCGACAGCTTCGGAATACCGATGGTAAATCTGGTGAACAGCCGCGGACTTGATGTCTCTCTCGAGTCAGAGCGTGATTCCTATTCCTCCGAACTGGCACGCCTCGCAATGACAAATGCGTCATCTGCCAATGCCAGAGTTTCGGTGGTAATAGGTAAAGCGTACGGAGCCGCATTCACGCTTCTCGCTTCGAAGTCGCTCGGTACGGATATGGTGTATGCCCTTGAAGGAGCGGCTATAAGCGTGCTCTCGCCCGAAGCTTCGGTTGCGTTCGTATGGAACGATAAGGTCGGCAAGCAGAGCAGAGAAGAGCTTGAGGCGGAGTGGAAGGAAAAATGTGCGTCTGCGGCAGATGCCTGCGAGTGCGGTGAGGTAGATGACGTTATTGAAGCGTCCGAGCTTCGCAAGAGGATCTGCGCGGCGCTTTCAATGCTCGCTTACAAGGCACAAAAGGCTCCCGAGCGCAGACATTCGGGGCTACCGCTTTGATCGGAGGCTTGATTATGGGTAATGGTAATATTCTTGCAGTTGCCGCTTCGGGCACTGCGGCAGTCGAAGAACTCGGCGGGGCTTTTTCGTCCGAACGGATCATGTACGCTTTGCGTATGACTCTTCTCGGAATATGCGCCGTTTTTGCGGTTCTGACATTGCTTTATCTTGTTCTTCAGCTCTTTAAGCTGTTTGTTTATACGTTGCCGCAGAAGAGAAAAAATGCGGAGCTGCAAAAAAAGGGTTCGCAGAGCGCCGCTCCTGCCGGCAATACGGTAATATCCGATCTTCCTGCGGTGCAGGATAACGGTGAAGCATACGAAACCGAAGCCGACGATGCGGCGACCGTTGCGGTCATAACTGCGGCAATAGCGGCTTATATCGCTTCTGACGAGACACTCGCACGGGAGTACAGCGGCGGATTCAGAGTCGTTTCCTTCAGAAGATCACGCGGTAATTCCTCGTGGAATCAAAACAACTGAACTGAAAACTGTTAATTTTATAAATACTTGAAAGGCAGAGTTGAAAATGAAAAAATATAACGTTACCGTAAACGGTGTAACATACGAGGTTGAAGTAGAAGAGGTTGCCGCGGACAGTGTATCTACGGCACCCGCAGTCAATGCGGCACCCGCCGCTCCCAAGGCAGAGGCACCGAAGCCCGCTGCTCCCAAAGCCGCACCCAAGGCGGCTCCTGCAGCACCCGCAAAGGCAGGCTCCGTAGTTGTCAAGGCACCGATGCCCGGAAATATAATCAAAATTAACGTAAAGTCGGGAGATGCCGTAAAGAAGGGCGACGTGCTCTGCATACTTGAGGCTATGAAGATGGAAAACGAGATCTGCGCGCCCTCCGACGGAGTTGTCGCAAGCGTTGCCGTGGCGCAGGGAGCAAGCGTTCAGACTGACGACGTTTTGGTGTCTCTTAACTGATTCGCCTTCCGGATCCGAAAATATTGTGAAAGGAAAACAGTAAGAGATGCTTGATAGCATATTGAACTTTTTGAATACTACCGGTATCGCAAAAATGTTTTCATCGGGTGACTGGTGGAAAACCCTTATAATGCTTGCGATTGCGGCGGTGCTCGTGTATCTGGCGATAGTGAAGAAATTTGAGCCGCTTCTGCTTCTTCCGATTGCCATAGGTATGATGCTTACCAATATACCGGGCTCCACTTTGTTCCATCTGGATATGTTTATTGCCGAGGAGATAGATTACATGCAGGTACTGCATGACGGCGGATTCCTCGATATGCTCTATCTCGGCGTTAAGCTCGGAATATATCCGTCGCTTATATTTATAGGAATAGGGGCGATGACGGATTTCTCTCCGCTTATATCCAACCCCAAGAGCCTTCTCATCGGTGCGGGCGCACAGCTCGGTGTTTTCATCGCCTTTTCCGCCGCACTGATTTCGGGAATGTTTTCGCCCGAGGAGGCTGCCGCAATAGGAATCATCGGAGGGGCAGACGGCCCTACCGCGATACTCGTAACAAAGACGCTGGCGCCGAAGCTGCTCGGCGCGATAGCGATAGCCGCGTACAGCTATATGGCGCTGATACCCATGATACAGCCGCCGTTCATGAAGCTCCTTACGACAAAGAAAGAGCGCAGTATAAAAATGACGGCGCTCCGTCCCGTATCCAAGACCGAGAAGATCCTCTTCCCGATAGTTGTTACGGCGGTTGTCGGATTCGTGGTTCCCGATGCTTTGCCGCTTGTCGGATGTCTGATGTTCGGAAATCTTCTCAATGTCTGCGGAGTTACCGACAGACTTTCCAAGACCGCACAGAATGAGCTTATGAATATAGTAACTATTTTCCTCGGCATCTCGGTCGGAGCAACGGCAAGCGCAGACAACTTCCTCAAGCCCCAGACCCTGCTTATAATTGCCTGCGGACTCATAGCGTTTTGCATTTCCACGATGGGAGGACTCCTCACGGCGAAGATCATGAATGTCTTTTCCGGAGGAACCATCAACCCTCTTATCGGTTCGGCAGGCGTTTCGGCTGTCCCCATGGCGGCGCGTGTTTCTCAGAAGGTCGGTCAGAAAGAGGATCCTTCCAATTTCCTGCTGATGCACGCCATGGGACCGAATGTCGCCGGCGTTATCGGCTCTGCGGTTGCCGCGGGCGTATTTCTCTCGTGGTTCGCCGCGTAAGTTTTTAGAGAGGTGGAAAAATGGCACAACTTAAAATTACGGAAACAGTTCTTCGCGACTCCCATCAGTCGCTTATTGCAACGAGAATGACCACGGAGGAAATGCTCCCCATTCTCGAAAAGCTGGACAACATAGGTTATCATTCGCTTGAGGCATGGGGCGGAGCTACCTTCGATTCATGTATGCGTTTTCTGAATGAGGATCCGTGGGGGAGACTCAGAAAAATAAGAGCCGCCGTGAAAAAAACGAAATTGCAGATGCTTTTCCGCGGTCAGAATATCCTCGGATACCGTCACTATTCCGATGATGTTGTTGAATATTTCGTTCAGAAATCGATCGCAAACGGAATTGATATCATAAGGATTTTTGACGCTCTCAACGACCCGAGAAACCTTAAGACGGCTATAAATGCCACAAAGAAAGAGGGTGGGCACGTTCAGGCGGCTATAAGCTACACGACCGGACCCGTTTACACGACCGAGTATTTCACCGGATACGCAAAAACCCTTGAAGAGATGGGCGCGGATTCGATATGTATAAAGGATATGGCGGGACTTCTTAAGCCTTATGACGCATACGAGCTTGTAAAGGCACTGAAGGAAACGGTCAGAGTCCCGATCCAGGTGCATACGCATTACACATCGGGGCTGGCGTCGATGACACTCCTTAAGTCCATCGAAGCGGGAGCCGATATTGTCGATACCGCAATCTCTCCCATGGCGATGGGTACGTCCCAACCGCCGACGGAATCCCTCGTCGCAACTCTGTCGGGTACGGAGTACGACACGGGCATTGAGCTTTCCAAGCTCGACGAGATAACAAAGTATTTCTCGACGCTCAGAGAAAAATATCTTGCCTCGGGACTTCTCGACCCCAAGATGCTCCGCGTCGATGTGAACGCGCTTATTTATCAGGTCCCCGGAGGTATGCTCTCCAACCTTGTCTCGCAGCTTAAGCAGGCAGGAAAGTCCGATAAGCTCACCGAGGTGTTGGAAGAAGTGCCGAGAGTCAGAGCCGACGCAGGATATCCTCCGCTCGTCACGCCGTCCTCACAGATCGTGGGAACACAGGCGGTGTTCAACGTCATAGGCGGCGAGCGCTATAAGATGGTTACCAAAGAGTTCAAGGGCCTTATTCAGGGACAGTACGGTAAGACTCCCGTTGAGATCGATCCCGAATTTGCCAAAAAGATTATCGGGGATGCTCCGAGAATTACCTGCCGCCCGGCGGATAATCTTAAGCCGGAACTTGATGAGCTTCGCTCGAAGATATCGCAGTATATAGAGCAGGACGAGGATGTCCTTTCGTACGCTCTCTTCGAACAGGTAGCTGTCAAATTCTTTGAATACAGAAAAGCCAAAAAATATCAGCTTGACGCTGAAAACTCCGACCCCACTGTCGGTGTTCACAGTGTTTGAGGGATAATAACCATAGTTTATGCGGGGGAAACTTTTCGAGAAAAGGTTTCCCCCGCACCCCTTTCAAAAGCTTTCAAACCTGTTATAATTTATC
>JBJDZF010000438.1:0-8210 GCA_051867855.1 Eubacteriales bacterium | reverse complement strand
ACTCACGGTATTGAGTCCGTAATCGGATACGATCGACTCATAAACCGAATTGCACACAACGCTCTGACTTAAATCGGGGTTATACATATTTTTAACTTCAAAGCCTATCTCCTCAACCGCGCTCTGTTCAACTCCGTCCATATTGAGGGTTGCAAGCAGGCGGAGATCGTATTTCCCGTCGACAGGCTCTGTCAGCTGTGCATATCCGAAAGAGATCATGTCGGTATCGCCGCTTTCAAGCTTGAGACTCCTGCAAAGTGCCGTAAGCGCTTGGGAATTAGCCATGGGACTCGAAGTGCTGAAATTATCGGATTCAAATCCAAATTCCGCCGGAGTATCGGTTCCGTAGCTTGAGCTTACATTGAACCACGGTTTCGAGGTATAAATAGACATGGCATACGAGCACTGCGCTCCGCCCTGATAATAGCAGTCAGTCAGCGTAATTTTTGCTGTGCCGTTGGATGCAGTCAAATTGTTTTTAAGGGAATCAGCAGCAAATTGATATGACTCGCGGGTAAGATACCCGAACGCGCCTGTTTTGGACTTATTTGCGGCGTCGGCGGTAATTGTACCGAGATAACTGCAATTTGTGAATGTTGTGTCACCGCAACACCTGCCGATATACCCTCCGAGAGCGACGTATCCCGTTATGTTCATATATGAAGCGCAGTTGGTAAATACGGTGGGGGCAAGTGAGTTAGCGCCGACAAAGCCTCCGATAGATTCGCTCGCGGTCGTGCTGCCGGTGATATTCCCACTCACGGTGCAATTTTTGAAATTCAGACCGTTGGGATTATATGAGGTCTGGACCGCGACAAAGCCGCCGACACCGCTTCCCGATGTGTTGATATTAACATCGATATGAACATTTTCTATTGTGATGGTATATGTGGTTCTGCAAATAAGAGCGGCAGAATGGACATAACCAGTTCCCAATGCCTCAACATACATATTGTCGAGATTCAGATTTCTGATTTTTGCTCCGGCACCGCCGCAGATAAATGCCTGATAGCTCTCTCCGCTGAGGCAAAGGCCGGAAATCGTATGTCCCTGACCGTCAATGGTCCCTCTGAACCATTTGGTGGTAAAATTTCCCGAATCTCCTTTTGCCGCACTCGCATAGGGAGTCCACCGATATATTACGCCGTCCTCGCCTGCCGTAAAGCCCGTTGCCGAGGCTTCACCGTCGTTCCAGAGTATATCTGCACCGAGTTTTATTGTCTTCCCTGCAAATGTTACGGGAGTATTTTTTCCGAGCTCCATGAAATATGCAAGCTCGCCGCGCGTGGAAATTGTGAATGTAGTGGCACTTCCGTCGCCGTACCATGCCTTATCCTCTTCTGTGAACGTCGGCTCCGTAAGCGTGAGCGACGATTCAGCCGCCGCCGTAAAGCTTGCCACGCTCATGCACGACGCCACCGTCATCAGAGCAAGAACGGCAGCCAATAGTTTTCTGATATGTTTTTTCATCTTATTATCCTCCGAATCAGGAAATTTTTCAGTAATGAATTTTCCGTTCTGCCGGAATTTGGAATTGCGGGTCATCCTACATGCCCAGCATACTGCCCTCAACGGTATTTTCCGCATCGTTTCCCTGCCCTGCGAAAGCAAAACCGCTTACAGCAATACAGTCTGCACAACAAATGCTCATAAGTATGATTTCGGGACATTCGTATTGACGCATAACCTCTCCTCCTTATTCAATATTCTTTGATTTGAAGGGATATATCAGTTGTCCGCATGGACGCGCAGAACAACCTTTCCGGCGCTTTTCCCGCCATAAAGCAGATCATGAGCCGCTTCAGCCTCTGTTATCGGGAGGACCCTGTAAATCGTGGGACGTATCTTTCCTTCCGTAATTTTAGGCCATATGTCCCTGACCATACAGGCAAGTATCTCCGCCTTTCGCTCGGGGGTCTTTGAGCGGAGAGTACTTCCGATTATACGGATATTGCGGACAAAAACATTTCTCAAGTCTACCTCCGTCATATCCCCGGCAAGAGTGGCAATCATTATCCAGCGTGCGCCGTATTTGAGATATTTCAGCGATCTGCCCATCATTGCGCCGCCGAGGCAGTCGATCGCAAGGTCTACGGGATGTCCCGCGTCCTGCTGCTCTTTGAGCACCTCCTCAATGGGCGTTGCAGAGGTATCCACAACGATATCGGCGTTCAGATGTCGGATCTTCTCTGCCATATCCGCGCCCAGCACTGTGGTTATGACACGCGCGCCGAACGCCTTTGCCATTGGAATGATCACGCTGGCAAGTCCGCTTGCCCCGGCGTGCATCAAAAATGTCTCCCCGCTCTTAAGACCTCCCTCGCAGAACAGGTTGAGGTATGCGGTGGCAAACGCCTCGGGCAGAGCAGCCGCCTCCTCCATGGTACAGCCCTCGGGAATCGGCATAAGCATATCGTATTTTACCGCAACATACTCTGCGTATCCGCCGCCCCCGAGAAGGGCACATACCCTGTCTCCCTCTTTCCATGAGGATTTCTTTTTCGCACCCTCGGACATCTCTGCGATCTCTCCCGAGATTTCAAGTCCCATCCACTCGGGGCATCCGGGAGGGGGCGGATAAGTCCCCTCTCTCTGCATAAGATCTGCGCGGTTCACGGCTGCGCAGTGAATACGGACGAGCACCTCGTCCTCCTTCAGTACGGGATCGGGTACGTCTGTCCAGATCAGATGATTGTCTTCTGTAACAAGAACTGCTTTCATTTCTCAAACCTCTGCTTTTGTTTTTTGTATTAGTCGGCTATATCGGGATCGCGGGCGATCTTAACTGATCTCGAGGATCAACCCGTATCCGCCGCTTCCGAATGGGCTTGCACCGAAGCGCAACACCAGATTTATCTTTGAGGATCCGTAATAATATGACAGACGCATAACGTCCGATTTGCTCCCGGGCAAGCTGTTCTCGTCAAACGGGCTGACCGAATCGTAAGCATAAACCGGAAGCTCTCCGGACAGCGCAGCTATCTTATTGTAAAGCGTCTTGCAGTATTCGGTATACAGGATATCCGAAAGTGCGTCCGACTCACCGGTGCGGAAGAAATACGTGCTCCCGTTTTGCTCGGCGTAAACGGCAAATCCGGGGAACAGATTATTCAACCCGTATTCCGAACCCAATGACAAGCAAGTCTTTCTGTAAACCTTCATCGGCACGGTTGAGTAATCGGGGGCTTTCATTACACCGTCTCCCGTCAGAAGGTTATAATACCACTTTCCGCATTCCGTCATGTCGTCAACCGTCCAGTTATAAACAGAAAGATCTATGAAGGGGCGGAACATAAGGTTTTCATTATAGCTTGCCGTGGAAGAGGACGAAGAGGCGCATCTGAAATAACAGTACCCGATATCGTATTCCCTGAACTCACGCAGGTATTTATCGGTCTCCTGCATATCAAACGAGAGCGGGTCCGCGTTTCTGAAGGTTCCGTCCATGGGACTGAATTCGGTAACTATGACAGTCAGTCCCGCCTCATATGCGTCCTTTACGCGCCATCCGTATGTATACGACTCATTTTCGTAAGTATAGTTGCCGGGATAGCAGTGGAAAGAGTACGCCACATTATAGGCATAGTCATCGTCGAGAGGCTGATGAATGGGATCTGCCCCTCCGATGTTCGAAAGATGTGTCGCGGAGTGATTGGGTGCGAGAAGAATTATTCCGTCGGATCCGGCACCTCTTATAGTCTCTATCAGCTTCTCGCCGTATGACCGGACATCCGCCCATGCGCTCGCCTCGGGTTCATTGCATATCTCATAGATAACGTACGGATTATCCGCGTATTTACTCGCTATTTTCCCGAAAAATTCCTGTGCGTCGGCAATATGCTGATTGGGATCGGAGGTCAGAATTCCCCAGTCCACTATGATGTACATACCGAGCTTTGAGGCATTCTGTACGGCATAATCCAGATTTTCGAGTATCTGCCTTTTATAATTTTCCGTTGTCCTCTGATGCGTTGCGTCACTGCAATCTCCGGTCCTTCCGGTGTCGTTGAGGTTTTTCTTGTATACATATCCCACTCCGGATACTCCGACAATCTGTACCGTTACGCGTACACAGTTGACTCCGATTGCCCGTAGTTTTTCAAGCGATTGCTCGGACAAAGAGGTCGAAAATCCGTCAACACCGACATTCCATGTCACAACTCCCTGCAAAACCACGAGGTTTCCCGCGGCGTCGTAAAGTCTGGAATTACGTGTGGTAAGCTTTGCCGTGCTGTCAACCGACGCCACATAACCGCTTATCGTGTTTATGACGGAGGTGCCGACCTGCTGCGTGGAATATGGATCCGTCAATTCGAGCTGCCTGAAGGTATAGGTCTTATCGTTTGAAAGTCCGGTAATTTTAACGGTCCAGTTCCCGCCGCCGACCGAAAGCACCGCTCCCTTTGGGGAGGTGCCCTGCCACTCAACGGACGTTTCCCGGACATTCACCGGATAATATGTTTCCGTCGTGCCGTCATTCTCGGTCAGAACGCAAACGACCTTCGACGGGCGGAGAGAGGCGTTGTTGTCATAGTCCTTCCAAACCACATTGATCGCGGCACCGGTGTCGGTAAAATGCGGTGCCTCGTCGCTGTACGTCCATTCGCCCGACCTCTTCTGCCAATGGGCTATAAGCACAAGGTCGTCCTCGATCTTTGTTCCGAAATCGAACTCGGCTCCGTCAAGGTACCACCCGAGAAAGTCGTATCCTTCCCTCACCGGAGTCTCCGGACGCTCAACGGTGCTTCCCGGCTCCAGCTTCCGGGCTTTGATCCCAACGGAGGTATTGGCGTAAAAGGAGACGGTACAGAGCCTTTTATAGTTTATCGTAGCGCGGTACATTTTACTGTCCTCTCCGTTTGTAACTTTAATGAAGTATGTATTTTCGCCGGGCGCCAGGGTGACCTTTTTCGAAGTTATGACTTCATTGCCCTCCTCATCAGACGAAAGCGTCCATTTCGCCCTTTTGTTGACCGAAATACGGTTTGAAAAATCGAAATCCGCATCCATACTTTCCACCTTGCACGACAGCTCGCCGTCAACGAGGCGGAATTCGGCGGTATTCAGAATTTCACATCCGGATGGCTCGACCTCCGAAGCCTCGGTTTCTGCGGTCCCCGTGCTCCCGGTGTCGTCGGTATCCTTTTTTTTCGTACATGATGCAAACGGAACAAGCATACATACCGCAAGCATCAGAGATAAAATACGAATTGTTATCTTTTTCATTTCACACCATAGCGTTCGACGCGCGAATGCTTCCTTTCCCGATAGATCCGGCAGTGTTCCGGCACTCACGCGCCTCTGCCGAAGATACCGTCATGCGCCCCCATCCGTCAGCTTTTCCAGTCGACATCGGAGTTTCCGCAACAGTACAAAAGTATTTTTTCAAGCGTAGTCTCATACGCCTCGTCATACATATTCTTCTTTTCACCGCGTACAAATGCGTAAAAGTCCCGCATCATGTCATCATAACGGCAAAGAGGGTCAAACGCGGGAAGCGGCACCTCACGCCTGCAATCCGCAAAGGTACGCGAGGCGGACTTGGGCGTAAAATACGCGTGTGTCGGTGCTTCAAGAGGCTCTATCTCATACGTGCCCTCACTTCCGCATACAACAAGCTGACGTCTGCCGTATCCGTTCACCTCGGTGGACGTTGCGCGCACCGTCGACACGCCGTTTTTGTACTCGAAAACCGCAAAGCCGTGATCGATACTCCTGATGCCGTCAAATCCGGTCGACTTCAGGAACGGATAAATTCTTTCCGGCAATCCCCGGATCCGATATACAAGGTCTATCATGTGACACCCGAGGAAAAATTGGATCCCTCCCGAAAAAGCCGAGAGCCATTCTCTCTTCTTTTCGTCATGACAGGTATTCATGATCGCGTCCACCTCATATATCTCGCCGAGTTCACCGCGTTCAATGCGCGCAAGGCAGTCAAGAAACGCCGCGTTGTAACGGTACATATAGGCAAACTGGATCTGTACTCCGGTGCGTTTCGCGACGCGGTAAAGGTTTTCCAGCTTTTCTATACTGTCCCCTGCCGGCTTGTCGATGTGGACGTGGACGCCGCGTTGCGCCCAGAATACGGCGTCATCGATAAGATCAAGCTCAAAGCCCTCTACAAGGACCGCATCGGGATTCAGTCCGAGCAGCTCTTCTCTTGTCATAAAAGGCGTTCCGGCATACGGAGGCAGATCTTTAAGTTCTTCCGCTCTCTCCGGACTTTCCGCCACGCAGCCTATCACCTCAAACAGCTCCGGAAATTTCTTCACGCAGGCAAGCTTTGCCGAGCTGTGGTCGTGCAGCGTTCCGATATGTCCCAGCCTGATCGGACTCATTTTCCCAGCTTCCTCCAATCAAAGAGAACGCCTATCGGGAAATCCTTATCAAAGGCAAGGCGCCTGTACACCTCGGGGGCATCCTCGGGGCTGTGTATCTCCGAGATGAGTGGGCGGAGGTCAAGCCGTCCGTAATGAATAAGCTTGAGCATCGCGCGGTAGTCGTCGGCGGCGGTCCAGTTTCCCGGCATCGACTCATACTTCGGGCGCGCAAAATTGTGAGCCCCGATAAGCGAGACCCCCGGGTAATGAACGTCATGATACAGATCATAGACGTCGGGCGTGCGTGTACAGCCGAGCAGTGTGACTCTCGCCATCGGTGCACAGCAAAGCAGAGCACTCTTGAGCGCCGAGGAATTTCCCGACGCCTCAACGACGACATTGGCACCGCTTCCGCCCGTAATTTCCTTTACCTTGCCGACATAGTTTTCATCAAGCGAATCAAGTGCAACATCGGCGCCCATCTTAAGCGCGAGCTCGCGACGCGCAGGGTTCGGGTCGGCGGCAATTACGGGGACTGCCCCCGCGATCTTTGCAAGTGCGACCGCGATAAGCCCGAGTATTCCCGCTCCCACTATCATACAGCTCTCACCGTATTCGAGCCTCGATTTGCGGATACCCTCGGCGGGGAAGCCCGCAATGACCATCAGCGCCGCGTCAAGATCGTCGACATCCTCCGGAACAACGGGTATCACATGGTCACGGTGAACGACATTATACTGCGAATGTTTGCCGAAATATACAATTACTCTCTGTCCGACGCTTATATCCTTGACCCGACTTCCCACAGCGTCAACTATACCAACGCCGCAGTATCCGAGCTTTCTCGGAAACAGGGTATTGCATCCTTTCCGTTCGCCGCTTATGTTGCATTCGCCGATAAGGTTTGCCCTCTCGGTACCCGCACTGACAGCGGTATAAACCATCCTCACGCGGACATCCTCCTCCGCCGGCACGTCAGCCAACTGATTTTCGAGTAACTCCGCCTTATTAGGCTCCGTAAAAATAATCTGCTTGTTTCTCATGGGTACTCCTGATGCTTATTGCTGTAAAGTGATATATTTTTTGATCTCGAATGATTACTGACCGTAATACTTCATTATATATGCCTGGATCTTCTTGTTGGCGAGACCCGAAATCTTTTGCCACTGCGACACCGGATTCGAATAGAACGGAGCCTCCGTTGTGAGATACAGGACGTTTTCATCCGTAAGCGCAGTACGTCCGATAACGTTTTCGATAACGCCGTAAATCTCATTCGGGGAAATGCGCAGACTGTCTCTGATGAGATCGAGCATCTCAATATTCTCTTCCTTGTTGCTTGAACGCAGCTTTAGATAATTGTCATAGTAAACCGGGATTATGTACTCCTTACCGTACCATCCCATAAATTCGGCGACCTTTCCGCTGAGATCCGGATTGGGAGTGGATGAAAGGAAGAAAAGCGCATTGTATGCGGAGACATTTGTGGAAATATAATCGGTCTGGTCACTGTCATATTTGGGAAGCGGAAGAATTGCAAATTCGCTCTCCATTCCCTCGGAGTTGAAATCCTTTGCCTTGTAGAGATAGTACGAATAAAACAGGCATCTGTCACTGGTAAAGAGGTTGTCTGCCACAGTCAGCTCGTCGTCACCGAAATAATAGGTATTGGGCTTTTCGTATTCTGCTCTGAACATATCGATTAATGATATCGTACGGTCATCGAGTGAGGTTTTGAGAGAAAACGCTTCCGTCTCCTCGTCCCGCTCGAAAAGACTTACATCGCAACTGCTCCACATAACGCGCACACCGGTACTTACGTTTGCCCACCCGAGGGTAGCCTTTCCTTTATCGTTGGCATACGAGTTTTCTCCGGCACCCACATTG
>JBJDZF010000437.1:0-8229 GCA_051867855.1 Eubacteriales bacterium | reverse complement strand
CACTGTGACCGGATTATTGACCGTGGGGTGATCCTTCGTACCGCGCGCCAGAGCAGTTGCTTTTCCGAAGGTTTTTCCCCCGTCCTCCGAACGCTTCATCAAAACATCCATCATACTCCAGTCGTCTGCCCCGCGGCGTGCCTCCGTATATACAAGCAATGTTCCTGCTGCGGTGACAAGCATACCCGGGATCCTGTATCTTTCATAGTGTTCGTCGGATCGCCATATTTCCTTTATTTCCATATGTTTCATTTGGAGATCTCCGGCTTCAATTAAAGTGTATCCGTGATATTTTCTCTGACAAACTGCTTTTGCTCCTCCGACAATACGGAGAACGGAGAGCGGGCGTTTCCGAAATCAAATCCAAGCTGACAGAGCACTTCCTTCTCCCCTTCCATAACGCCGACACGGCAAAGCGCTTTTATGATACGGTTACACTCTTTCTGTATTTTCAAAGCCTCGTCGTATTTACCCTCTTTCCACAATCCGAATATGAGAATGTACTTTTCCGCCATAAAATTATACGTACTTCCTATGCCGCCGTCAGCCCCCATCGCCAGACCCGAGAGCAACATCTCGTCAAAGCCGTTAAACACCTTTTTGTCCGGAAAACGACTTTTGAACTGCTCAAGTGCAAAGAAATCGTTGGAAGTGTGTTTGATGCCGATGAATCGATTGTCACAGAAGAACTCGGACACCTGCTCAACCGAAAGATTGACCCCGGAAAAGTTCGGAAAGTTGTATATTATCATTGGAAGCGATACGGCATCAACTATATCATAGTAATACTTTTTTATCTGTTCAAAGGAAAACTTGTAGTAAAATGGCGCTACCGCGGAAATTGCGTTATATCCGAGGCTTTGTGCCGCTTTCCCGAATCTTATTGCCTGCTCGGTGGAAATGCTGCCGACGTGCGCAATAAGCGTTGCCCTGCCGTTCACCGTTTGTGCAACCGTGCGATAGACCGATATTCTCTCTTCTTCGGAAAGAAGGAACGCTTCGGCAGTACTTCCGCCTACATAAAAACCGTTAACACCTTTTTTTAAATTCCATTCGATCAGAGCGACCAACGCTCCGTGATTTATTTTTCCGTTGCTGTCAAAAGGCGTAAGCAGTGCCGGAAATATACCATCAAATCCGCTGTTCATTTTTTATCCTCCGCGGCATATTTCAATTTGAATTTTCAAGTTCCCGATATCTCAGCACTAAGGCATCAAACCACTGACTGCTGCTCGGCTCTATTTTTGCCCACCAGGAAGAGATCTCGCAATCTCCGCGGCGGATATTGTTGCTCAGGCTATCATTTCCAAGGTATATCTCACCCATTTCAACCTGAAATACAGCCGTAAAATCATAAGTAATTGTACTGCGTATAATTTCCACTATCTTCCTCACGTTTTCGTCACGTGCCAGCCTGTATCCGATAAGAGAGTCCCAATATTCGGGAACAAGCTCCGTGTATGTGTAATACGAAAGCGCGTCCAACACGAGACATGCACGTTCGGCATCTGCGATTTTCGGCACCGAAACCAACTCCCAACGCTGTACGTCAGTTATGTAATTTTCCTGTTCGGAATCATATTTAGGAATGGGAAGAATGGCAAAATCGACCTCACTGTCAACATTGCTTCCCTCCGTCATCATTCCCACATACGCAAGAGCGAACAGGGCATTCCCTTTAGTAAAGTCCTGCAGGCATCCGTCGGTATCATCGCACCAGACATACGGTGACTTGTTTATGAAGCTGTTGACCTCTTCAAAAACATCCACGAGATGTTCGTTGTAATAAACGACCTCCATACCTCCGTCGCCGTTCTTCCGCACAAATGGAGTATCGCTTCCTATCATGAGGGCGCGTACACCGTGACCTCCCGTAACGCAGCCATATGCGGCATCGGTGGCGGGATCATCGGACACCGGAATGCGTGAAGCATATTCCTTGAGTTCCTCGATCGTCCATGTTCCGTTGGACACCAGAGAGTAAATTTCACTTTCCGTTATACCGTAGTTTTCACCCATGTCAACATTGTAAAGAACACATTCCGCGGCATGAAGCTTATCCATCAGGAATGAGCCGGCAAGGAAATAGGTCTGTTCGAGGATCTCGCAGTTTTCATTTATGTTCTGATAGTACCATGGTTTTTCCCACTGTATATACTCCGAATCATTGAAATTGTAGTAAAGATTCTCGAGGCCCAATGCAACGCCGTACCGCGATTGCGGAAGTACGAGATCAAATGTGTCATCTCCGCTCATACACGCCGTTCTCACCTTGCTTGCAAAGTTGACCGCGTTACCCGCATTGCCGGATTCGGCAGTATATTTTAAGTCTACATTATACAGTATCTCAACCAGATCGTTACGCCTTGTAACCGCTGACTTTACAGTATCAATGTGAGCCGCGCTTTCATCAAAAAACTGCTCTATCTCCGTGGAACACAGTATTCTGAACTCCGCTCCGCCGTAATCCCTGTGCGGAACACTGTCCTCATAAGAGGCATCCGATGTCTCGGCACTGACCGTGCCCGTGCTTTCTTCTTCCGGAGTTCCTTTTTTCGAGCACGAAATCAGGGCGGATATCATACACACGGCAACTATGATCGGTAGTATACGTTTTATCAGTTTAATCATTTATTCCTTTTCCTCCTCTTACATACTGCTGTACCGCAAACCGAGGTCACAATACCCACCGCTGTAATGCCGACGGAAGAACCGCACCCCTTCTTATCATTCTTCGCGGTATCTGCGGAGCTTTCACACGCAGTATCAGTGCCGCTTTCCGTTGTATCGGACCCGGTGTTATCCGGATTTTCAGTATCCTTTCCGGGCTCCGCTGGCTCATACGCAGTCCACGTCAGTCCGAATTTCTCCGCAAGCGCCATCCCCGTGGAAGCCACCTCACTGTCGTCAAGGCAACGGTTGTAAACAAGTATTTCTGCGATCTCGCCGTCAAAGCTCTGTGCAATATACTGCACTCCTTTTGCATCGCTTTTTTTCAGTGCAAGACTTCCGACCTCAAATTTGACCGTCGTATTGCCGTCCGTAAACTGTGAGAGCAACGCCGTTTGTTCGTCCCCTCCCGTCCATGTGACCGCGACAATATGCCAGTCGGTATCGATAAATTCCTCGGCAACCGCGAAATATCCTCCCGTAAGCTGCGTACACAGCGAGTCATACATGGGCTTTACGGAGGTTTTAAGTCCGTTGGCATGCGTACTTCTGAAAATTACCGGTTCATCTGTACTGCCGACAAAAGATGCCACATTGGATTTATATACTATAAAATATGTTATATCTCCCGTAAGTTTGTCGAGCCCCGAAACCGTAAGCCCCGATGTGCCGTCAAATGACATGACGCTCTCACCGTTCAGCGCGTTTTCCCTGACTGCTGCCGTACCGTTGGAAATATCGGTATTGACATTTGACACACTGTTATACCAAACTTTTGTTGCGGCAAAATCGCTTATTCCGTCACCGTTAAGCTGTAAAATAAGGTCGTCTGTCACAAGCTCCGCAGTTATTCCCTCGCCAATCGGAGGAACATTACGCAGGGACGTGTTAGGTACCGAATGCGAAAGCAACCAGTCTGTGTCAAAGGTGTCGATCTTTATACCGTCGGAATAGCAGTTTACCGTACCCCACTCATACATTATGCTGATTTTTCCCGTCGTGGGATTATAGCAAAGCTCTCCGTAAGAGGTAAGTCCCGGATCGATCACCGTTTTGTCCGTCCATGTTTCCCCGTTGTCATAGCTTATCCAGATGCAAAGATTGCGACGGAATGGGGTCGAGGAATTGAGTGACGAGAAAAGCGTGAGCGAATTTCCCTTACCGTCGTAATCGTCAATACACAAAAGCCCGCCGCGCACGCCTACTCCAGTCTGGACCTCAAGCGTACTGTCCTGCCTGAAATCGGACAGCGTACGTCCTCCGTCCTTGCTGTATCCCACATACCGACCGTATGAATTGGAGATCATACGGGAACTTATATACAGCGTACCGTCAGGAAGCTCGCAAACCGTCGTTTCATCCGTACCGTGAGGCATTGAATTGAGGCACTGCTTCCACGTTTTTCCGTAATCATCGCTGTATATCAGGCACCCGACGAGATCCCAATCCTGTCTGCGCACTGAATTCAGGTTTCCGCTGCCCGCTTTTCCGGCTATGACAAGTCTGCCCGCATATTCCCCGTTTTTCAGCTGGATCCCCGCACTTGAACCGTGCGTGGAAATATACGACTTCGGTTCTACAAGAACCTTCGGCATTACAAACGAGCGACACTTCCATGTAACTCCACCGTCATTGCTCTCAATAATAGCATTTCCGAGGGGCTTTTCCGCTTTTTGCTCTTCGGAAAGCGCGTTATACGCCGTCCTTGCCGCTTCGGTTTTGATATATGCCTGATACATAAGCATTATATTGTCATGTACTGCGTCGTAAACGGCAGCGCCAATAATATAACACCAGCCTTCGTCTTTTAGAAGGTATCTGACATCCGAAAAGTTATTGCCGCCGTCCTCAGATACCGCGTAACAAAGCCACTGGATATCCGCGTTGTCGTCAACGGTGTTACGGCGATCGTTGCAAAAAGCAAACATTCTTCCGTCATTGGTCGTTATAAGGTTTGGAATTCTGAAATTAGACTCTTGTGTGTTTCTGAATGTTAAGTCCGACATATAATTTTCCTCATTTTCTGCAGCAGAAGCCAATGCACTAAAATTTCCCAATAGAATTACGGTTGCAAACAAAAGCAACAAATATTTTCTCTTCATATCAATCTCCATGCCGCCTACGGCGGCTCAAATAATGATTGAAATCGCTCGTATTTGCAAAGCAAATCAAAATGGGTTGGGTCCCATTTTGAGAGCGATTTGGGCGTGAAAAAGCTGCATTTCACTTTTGGATAAGCGTAATTTTCACGCTAGTTCTCTTTCTTTTTCATGACTGACTGGATAACCGCGACGGCAAGGCAAGCTCCCGCAGTCAGGAAGAATACTCCCGAGACCGAGGATTTACACCCTTTCTTTGATGATGAGGTTTCCGAATCGCTCTCGCCGTCGGTGACAGCCTCCACCGTTACTGCACAGCTTGCACTGTATTTCCCGTCAGCCGAGCTTACCGTGACCGTAGCACTTCCCGCCCCGACAGCCGTTATCTCTCCCGAAGCGTTTACTGTAACAACGCCATCATCGTCACTGCTCCATCTGAAGTCGGTATCGGTTGCGTCGGCAGGCTCTGCAGTTACCCGCAGCGTCGTCTTTTCGCCCGTATTCATGTTCAGCGTTTCCCTGTCAAGTTTGATCCCGGACAACGGAATAACAACAGTCACACGGCATACTGCAGTATATCCACCGTCTGTCGATGTTACCGTTATATCCGCACTGCCCGCGGCAACTGCGGTAACAAGTCCGTTTTGGGAGACCGTGGCAACATTTTCGTTATCGCTCGTCCATACCACGTCTTTATTGTCGGCATTTGCAGGCGAGACTGTGCATATCAGCAACTTTTTCTTGCCGCCCGTCAATGTTAGCTCCGTAATATCCAGCGAAACACCGCTTACCGTATTGGCGTCGACAGTCACCGCACAGGTATCTGTAAAGCCGCCGTCCTTTGTTTTGACCGTAATTGTCGCCGTGCCCGGCTTGCTTGCCTTCAGTACGCCGAGGGATGAGACCGACACAACGGATGTGTCGCTGCTACTCCATTCAAGCCCCAATTCATACGCATCCGTCGGAGAAACAGTTGCTTTTAGTTCATAAGTGTCTGACGTTTTCAGCGTAAGAATTTCGGGAAGAAGCTCAACCCCGGTAACGGATACTCCGGGCGTACCGTGAATGTCCCTTATCCTGTATTCTTCGACCGCATCCCGAGCTGTTTCGGAAAATTCAGCATTGCCGTCAACAAGCGTAAATCCGAGTCCTATCCTGTCGTATGCAACAGTGCCGGCAGGTATTGCCAGTTCCGTATTCCAACCGTTTTCCGTAGTCCTGACAGCCTTGACGATGCCCCCTGAAGCCTCCGCATCGTCACATACAAGCGTGCCGTCCGATGCAACGCTTATATTCGTTGTGCTGTCGCCGAGCTCTATTTTTATGTTGATTTTGTCCGCAGCTTCAACATCTCCGTCAGCGACACTTACAAACATGTAAATATTACGGTAATCAGCCATAACATAAATATCGGCTGACATATCGTTCCATGAGGCATCGGCAACAGAGTTTGTTCCCTTTCCGTATCCGATCTTTCTGAAGGACAGGAGGTACGCGTCATCCATAATACCGTCAATTGCCGATGGAGTACCGTTGCCCACCGTTTCGGAAACATATTCGCCGTATTCCGTTGCGATCAGAAATTTTTCTCCCACGGCACACGGAAGGACAAATGTCTCATCGGCATTTACCGTGCATCCGCTCACATACTCTCTGCCGTCCATACCGCATATATCGGTCGCCAGACTGTACTCGGTACCGTTTTTCGTGATCTTTCCGTCCGTATACTCGGAGTAAGCAAGTATGTATGCGGTAACATTTGTATATTCGGCAGCCGGAGCACCGTTCTTCAGCGAAGCCTTTCCGGTAATCAGACCGAATCTGTCCCCCGACTGAGCTCCGAAAACAAGTCCGGATGAGGCACAGTCCGTAATTGTCGCCGAATTGGAGCCCCAACCGACAATTCCGCCCGCATTGCTCACACCTGCAATGATCTTTCCAACGTTATAGCATCCGCTGATCTTACACGGATTTGCAATTCCACAGATTCCCCCGTATGCACTGTTGCCGTTTAATTGTGCAATCGATGCATCAATTGTGCCGTAATTAATACAATCTGTGATCTCCGAGAAAGTACCGAATGTTGAACCTGCAATTCCGCCGAGAAACGTCTGGCTCGAATTGACAACGGATTTTTTTATCGTCGCATTATTATAGCAGTTTACAGCCTTGGCTCCGACAGAATTTGAATTTACGCTCTGCAAAACACCGATAATTCCCCCTCCGTTTGTTGAGGCTACATTAACGGTTCCGCTTTCGATACCCAGATTTTCTATAAAACCGCTGTATGAAAGTCCGAACAGGCCGGTCGTCTTGGCACCCGATACGGTTATTGCGTTGAGGTTCTTAATACAGTATCCGCCGCCGTCAAAGTTGCCGTTGAAAGCGATATTTCCGAAGGAACCGCCGTAATCCTTTCCTATCGGCGTCCATTCCCTGTTTCCGAGGTCAATGGAATTTGTCATTCGGAAATACTTGCCGTTTTGCGGTCCTCCACCGTTATCCGCCGACACTTCGTTAACGAGATACGCAAGATATGCAAGCGTTTTCCCCGAACTGATGAGATATGGGTCATCCTCCGTTCCCGCTCCCCCGTCAAATGCCGTCCCGATAGAACCGTCCCATACCGCGTCACTGTCGTCAGCAAAAGCTTTTGCCGCTGTCACGGATAACACCGAAGTAAGTATGACCGCAAGTAAGAAAACAGATAATGCTTTTTTCATTGATCAACATTCTCCCATATGAGTTTTTTTACACGGACCTCACCATGCATTTGTATTATAGCATTTTAGTATTGCAACAACAACAAAAAACACTATACTGAAAATCGAATATTCATATAAAACTATCATTTTATTTTCCTTTTGACATAAATATAGGTATTTTTCTGCCGTAAAACAGCAGCTTGACGATGGCGATTATGCCTTTACGACCATGCCGTCTTAATAAATGATATTGAAACAAAAAACGACCCTCAATACAACCTGCTATAGGCTGTATTGAGGGTCGCAGGTACGTCGAAAATTTTGTGCATACAGATATGTCGATGCAGTCCAGCCCATCATAGGAGACATACCGCCGTGGGACTCTTCCTCGACATTATCACTACCTCAATAACATTGTACTTTTCCCAAATTTCGCCCGTTTCCTCAAATACTTTGTCGGTAACCTTAATATATTTTTCGGCAACTCGCTTTGCTTCCCTTGTATAGCCGTATCTGTCAAGTTTCTCTATTACCATCATTTGATGCGGAGTCCAACCGTTGGGATATCCCCACTGATATCGGCAAGCTTCTGTGAAATCTGTCCTCGTAGTCAGGCGCTCTCGACACAAGATATTCGCGATCGGTATTATTTGTTATCTTCCGACGATTTGCAGCGCAGTTATCAGGGATATCAGGGAACCAAAATATGCGAAAGAAAAATGTCCGACGGATGCCTCGTTTGCTTTTGAGCTGAT
>JBJDZF010000436.1:0-8265 GCA_051867855.1 Eubacteriales bacterium | reverse complement strand
AGCAGACAAAATGGGTTGGGTCCCATTTCAAGTGAATTTCGGCGTGAAACAGATGAGTTTCAATACCGGATTGACTTATCTTTCACGCTATCCTCCGTATTTATGAAATTCGAGATCCCGTTATTTACCGTTTATTCTGCTTTAACTCCCGATATCCTTTTAATTCTATCGCTGATCTTACGACCATAAGCACTGCCGTCACGAGAATTACCAGCAATATGACGCCACCCGTCATACCGGTCAGAAATTTCCGCGACAGCTCCGGGGTATCTTCGCCGAAAGCCGCCAGCATTGCAGTCTCGAGATTCAGCACCGATACGAGGGCAGCCGCGAATCCTACCGCTTTGGCGGCGGAATATACCGGACTGTTGTATTTTCGGTACCTTATCATATTGACCACGGCAACAGTGACCGAGGTAAAGGTATACGCTGCCATTGCAATCGTGGTGATACTGCTATGCACAGAGGTTTTGTTTTGCAGTGTAACATATAAAACTATCACGGCAAGTGCCGAGCTCATCAGCATAAGAATGACTCCGCAGAGTCGCGAGCGCCTGTATTCCGCCTCCGGATCTTCTCCGGGAACGTGGATCCTTACATATCGCGCCAAAAAGAACCGCATAAGTGCAAGACATATATAGTACACTGCGAGAGAGAAAAACCAGACAGACCGATGAAAAAAACCGAGTCCCAGCTGAAATATTCCGTATGCCGTATTCCAGACAAGGTTTCCGTAGAGCGATAATCTTACACGCAGATGGGTATCCTCCGAAAGCTTTGATATAATTCTGTTTTCTTTTTTTACTCTCCCCGCAAACCTTACTATATCAGGGATGCGCACGCAAATCAGGACCAAGGTGTAAAAAGCCAGTACGTACGAGATATAACTCCGTATATCTTCAGTTCCGAGAAAGATAAGTGAATAAATGAGAAATGCCGCCGAAAAAGGTACAAGCACAATGATCAAAGCAGGATGAGGAAACAGAATTTTACGTATGTTATTATTAAAATTCCTCATTGCCGTCTCTCCTTATTCTTACGGTAAAAGCGCTCCCCACTCCGCAGGTACTCTCCACTTTTATTTCTCCATGCATAATGTCTATCACCCGCTTCACAAGAGAGAGTCCCAGTCCGTTGCCCTGTGTGGCATGAGAAGTGTCTCCCTGATAAAACTTCTCAAAAATATGTTTTCCCACCTCGGGCGTCATTCCGCATCCGGTATCCCTGAATGTAACCGAGGCATATTCACCGTCCGATTTAAGTGAAACACCGACTTTGCCGCCGCTTCCGGTAAATTTGAAGGCATTGGAAAGCAGGTTGTTCCAGACGAGCGCAAGCAGTTCATAATCCGCACTCACGGTGACATTTTCTTCTATTTCGGTGTCTATTGTTATTCCCTTCTCCTCCCACACGTTCTCATATTCAAGCAGACATTCGCACAGCTGTTCACCGAGGTCATATTTTTCGGTTTCCGGGTATATGCGTTGATTTTCGAGACGGTTGAGCTTCAGGATATTTGTTATCATATCAGCAAGTCGGCGTGACGCATCGGTAACCGCCTTTGCATATTCCGTCCGTTTTTCCTGTGTAAGATCTGGCGCCTGCAAAAGAGTACCGTAGTTCTGCATTACGGCGAGAGGCGTTTTTAGCTCGTGGGAAACATTGGCGACAAAATCCGTCCGCAGGGTCTCCACACCGGAAAGCTCCTGCGCCATTTTATTTAAGCATTCGATTATCTCACCGAACATTTCTTCTTCACCCGGATATTTCGGTGCTCCTATGCGGACATCAAAATCTCCCTGTGCCATTTTTTCCGCCGCCGAGGTTATTCGTTTCACCGGACGGTCTACGGTTATTTTTCTCCTTATTACGTCAATAACGGTACAAAGAAGCGTGAGCAGAATCACGTTACCGAATGTCAGCTTTGCCGCCGCATTGAGGTTTTCGTCGGTAAGTGTCAAATCCATTGTCGAGGACAGTACCGAAAGAAACAGCGTCATACAGCACGTGATAAGGAATGCTACAAGCAGAAAATATATGATATAACGCCGCAGAGCGCGCAGTATGGTTCCAAAACCGCCTTTTTTCTTACTCATTTGATCACCGCCTTGTAGCCGAGTCCGTGAACGGTAATTATCTCAAACGAATCACAGTCGGCGAGCTTGGCTCGGAGCTTGGTCATATAAACATCCACGGTGCGTATACCGGCTGATGTGTCAGCATCCCAGAATTCGTCCATAAGCTGTGTGCGCGTGAAAGTTTTTTTCGGGTAAGACAGCAATTTATAGAGCAGATTGAATTCTCTTGCCGTAAGCGGTATTTCAACTCCGTCAATATACGCCGTGCGCTCGTCGGCGTCCATTGTGAAATTTCCTGCTTCAATATGACGGCTCGACGCGATTTTGGCTCGACGAAGAAGAGCGCCGATACGCAGCAGCAGTTCATCAAGGTCTATCGGCTTTACCATGTAATCATCGATACCTGCCCTGAAGCCTTTTTGCTTCGAAGCAATATCATCCCTTGCCGTCATAAATATAATCGGGATCCGATCGTCAAGGGTGCGCACCGTGCGTGCAAGTTCAAAGCCATCCGTCCCCAGCATCATGATATCGGAAACAATAAGGTCAAACACGTTTTCATACATGGCATCATATGCCTGCTCGGCAGAGCCGCAACCGCTTGCCTCATAGCCGCTGCGATTAAGGAAGGAACAGACAGAATGACGCAAAGCCTCATCGTCCTCTACGACCAATATTTTAAACATATCAGCACCTCCGCATCGGATTTACGGTATATACAGTATTGTATCACATAAATGTTAAGGTTTTGTTTTTATTTTGCAGTTTAGCAAAAAAAATCGCAACACGAACGATTATATTACTGACGGAAACCTACTCACTTATTACCGCAAGGTTACAGTCAACGGTGCTCTCTCAATAAGTCAGTTTGAAAAAGGCAATTATACAACAATGAGAGAAAAGTCAGGTGGTTGTGCCATTGGATTCGGGAAGCATAACAAAACATACATCAATCATTTTCAACACTTCAATTACTTATCTTGTTGACAAACATTCGCAATTCAATTATAATTACTACGGGTGGTTTTCGGATGAATTGGGCACATAACGTAAGAGCCGATTTCAGTGCACCCAAAACCGCGACAAAAACAGTCGTCACCTGTTTTCTCACGGAAAGCCCGTGATTGTACCGTTCCCGGGCATATTCCAATACCGACGGAAAAAAATAATTTCGGAGAATATTCCGGAAAGGACATACGATGAACCTTCTGCACCTGAAATATGCGGTCGAGGTAGAAAAAACAAAATCGATCAGCAAGGCCGCTGAAAATCTGTATATGGGGCAGCCCAATCTCAGCCGCGCCATAAAAGAGCTCGAAGACTCTCTCGGGGTCATCATTTTCGAAAGGACGCCCAGGGGCATTCTCGTAACTCCAGACGGAGAAGTGTTTCTGCGCCATGCCAAGCGCATCCTTTCGGAGGTAGACGACGTTGAGCGTATCTACCGCGAGGGAAAAACAAAGCGTCAGAAATTTTCCGCGAGCGTTCCACGCTCGAGCTATATTTCTCTGGCGTTCGCAAACTTCTCCAAATCCATAAAAAAGGACGAGCCTGCGGATATATATTTCCGCGAGACCAATTCGGTAAACACTGTCAACGGTGTCATACGCGAGGAATTCGACCTCGGAATAGTGCGGTATCAGCCCGAATTCGACAGATATTTCAAGGATCTGTTTGAAAATAAGAGGCTTGTCTGCGAAAGCATTACCGACTTTTCGTGTACCCTGCTCGTTTCCGTAGATTCACCGCTTGCAAACGGTAAACTGCCGCTCACGGAAAGCTCGCTTACAAATCTTATCGAGGTTGCCCACTCAGACCCATATGTCCCGTCGGTCAGCGTTGCCGAGCTGCGCCGCGCGGAGCTGACGGAAAACGTGGACAGACATATATTTGTTTTCGACCGTGCCAACCAGTTTGAGATCCTCCGGGCAAATCCCGAAACCTTTATGTGGGTATCCCCTGTACCCGACGATGTATGCGAAAAATTCGGTCTTGTTCAGCTGCATCCGGCGCCCGGTATGAAAAAAATATACAGAGACGTTCTTATCTACCGCGAAGATTACAGGCTCTCGGAGCTTGACAACAGTTTTATAACGGAGCTTTGTATGTCCAAAAGGAAATATATCGGCTGATCGCGCCGGCATATCAATTCCGATATACTGTCATATCAAATGAGCATTTCTATGCAAAGCCAAAGTGTGTTAAAATATTAACACAAGGATTTGCAAGCTCATTTTTCAAAAAAATCCCGAACCGTCGGCAATAAACTATATTCGGACAATAAAATGTTCGTATAAATAACCACTGATAAAAATAATAACCATGAAAGGTTTGGTATCGATCAATGAAAATTACGGTTTGCATCGGATCGTCATGTCATCTCAAAGGCTCGAGAAAGGTTGTCGAAGAGCTTCAGCGCCTCATAGCGCAGAACGATCTTAAAGACAAAATTGAGCTTGCAGGCACTTTTTGCATGGGAAACTGCCAGAAAAATGTTTGCGTAACGGTTGACAACGACTTTTATTCCGTCACCCCCGAGATCACCGAAGAATTCTTTAAAAAGGAAGTCCTGACCAGAATATGATAATCGTACAGATTTGCGTCGGATCCTCTTGCCATCTAAACGGCTCGGAGAAAATAGTAAATTTGTTCCGCAAGGAAATAAGCGAACGAAAGCTCGAAGATGAGGTAGTGCTGACGGGCAGCTTTTGCTTCGGCAAATGCAACCGCACGGGAGTCACGGTTTCATTTGACGATAACGTGATCGTCGGCGTCACACCCGAGAATTTTTCTTCGGTATTTAAGGAACACATTCTGAGTAAAATACATAACACATAAGAAAAGAGATGATATCGAATGGCGGATTTTCTAAGGCTGAAAAAGTCCAACTGTAAGAACTGTTATAAATGTATACGGCACTGCCCCGTCAAGTCAATACGATTTTCCGGCAATCAGGCAAATATTGTCGGTAATGAATGTATTCTCTGCGGTCAGTGCTTCGTGGTATGTCCGCAAAACGCAAAGGAGATCGCCGACGGCACCGAGCAGGTAAAAGTACTGCTTGAGAGCGGCAGACCGGTCGTGGCAAGCGTCGCCCCCTCCTTTGTTGCAAACTATAACGGCATAGGCATCAACGCTATGAGAACAGCACTCAAAAAGCTCGGCTTTGCCGACGCGGAGGAAACGGCACTCGGCGCCACCATCGTAAAAAAGGAATATGAACGAATGATCCGCGAGGACAACCGCGATGTCATTATTTCATCCTGCTGCCATTCGGTAAATCTGCTCATTCAGAAATACCACCCCGCCCTGCTCGGATTTCTCGCCGATGTTTACAGCCCGATGCAGGCACACTGTCTCGACATCAAGCGTCGACGTCCCGACACTGCAACGGTATTCATCGGTCCCTGCCTTGCAAAGAAGGACGAAGCCGATCACTATGCCGGCATTGTGGACGGAGTTCTCACGTTTGAAGAGCTGACAAGGTGGTTCGATGCAGCACATATTTCCCTTGAACCCGAGGTTGAGGAGAGCAACGGCGAAGGAAAAGCGCGCTTTTTCCCCACCGCCGGAGGCATTCTCAAAACGATGGATTTTACCGGAACGGGATATTCGTATCTCTCCTTTGACGGCGTGGAAAACTGCATTGCGGCGCTCCGTGACATTGAGGAAGGAGGGCTTCACAAATGCTTTGTGGAGATGTCTGCCTGCCCCGGAAGTTGCATAGGCGGTCCCGTAATGGAAAAGTATCACCGTTCGCCGGTGAGAGACTATATATCTGTTTCCGGCTATGCGGGAGAGAAGGATTTCAAGACGGAACAGCCCGCGCCCTCGGAGTTGCATAAACATCTTGAATACATAGAAAAGAAGCTCAAAACGCCCTCTGATACGGAAATTACGGCAATACTCCGCCAGATGGGCAAGCAAAAGCCGCAGGACGAGCTTAATTGCGGTTCGTGCGGATATGATACCTGCCGTGAAAAAGCAATTGCGATCTATCAGGGCAAGGCGGATATATCCATGTGTCTGCCATACCTCAAGGAGAAGGCGGAGAGCTTTTCCGACAATATCATAAACAACACTCCAAACGGAATAATTGTGCTCAACGACAGTCTCGAAGTACAGCAGATCAATCGCTCCGCTCTCAATATGCTCAATATTTCAAAGGCGTCGGATGTAATGGGTGAGCCTGTGGTGCGTATTCTCGACCCCGCCGTGTTCATCAAGGTACAAAGCACCGCCAAGGGCAGTCCGGCGAAACGCGTTTATCTTGCAGAATACGATATTTACGTTGAGCAGACTGTGCTTTACGACCGTGATTACAAGGTTATCATCTGTATTTTCCGGGACGTGACCGAGGAGGAAAACGAGAAGAAAAAGAAGGACGAGATGAGCCGACAGACGGTCGAAATAGCGGACAGGGTCGTTGAAAAGCAGATGCGTATTGTTCAGGATATAGCTTCACTTCTCGGAGAGACCGCCGCGGAAACCAAAATCGCACTTACAAAGTTAAAGGAGTCGATAAAGGATGAATGATCTTTGCGTTGATATCGGCTGGCGAAGTATCAATCACGACGGCGAGGAGCTTTGCGGAGACCATGTTGACGTGGTGCCGCAGGATGAAAACTCCTGCGTGATCGTACTTGCCGACGGACTCGGAAGCGGGGTCAAGGCAAGCATTCTCTCCACGCTGACCTCCAAAATCATTTCAACTATGATGTCCGCCGGACTCTCGCTTGAAGACTGTGTGGAAACCATAGCCGCAACCCTTCCCGTCTGTTCGGTCCGCGGAGTGGCGTATTCGACCTTTACGATAATCCACATCATCAACAACGAGGAAGCCGAGCTTATTCAATACGACAATCCGCATATAATTCTTCTGCGCGACGGAAAGAATTACGACTACAGGACAACCGAAATGAACATTGGCGGAAAAACAATTTTCCGCTCCCGGGTCAAGCTCTGCGAAAATGATATTTTTGTCGCAATGAGCGACGGTTGCGTCCACGCCGGCGTCGGCTTGAGCCTTAATTTCGGATGGGAGAGAAAGGATATAATAGACTTTCTCGAAACATTTGCCGAGGTAGGATTCACCGCAAAAACAATAGCCTCCATGCTGCTTGAGGAATGTGACAAGCTGTATGAGCACAAGCCCGGCGACGATGCAACCGTATGTGCGGTCCGTGTGCGTCACCGTGAGTCGGTAAGCCTTGTCATCGGTCCCCCGTCAAACCCCGACGACTGCAACAAAATGATGTCGCTTTTCTTTGCAAAAAAAGGAAAGCATATTGTCTGCGGGGGCACCACTTCCTCAATAGCCGCTGCTTATCTCGGAAAAACCGTGAAGCCCGTGCTCGATTTTCCCGATCCCGAGATTCCTCCGATCGCAGAAATAGAAGGAGTCGACCTTGTCACGGAGGGAGTTATCACCATCAACAAGGTACTGACATACGCAAAGGATTACCTTGCCGCCAATGAATCCTACAAAAACTGGAGTTTTAAGCGCGATGGAGCTTCGCTCATTGCAAGGATCCTGTTTGAGGAAGCCACGGACATTGACTTTTTTGTCGGGCGTGCGGTAAATCCGGCGCACCAGAATCCCAATCTGCCCATAAACTTCAACATCAAGATGAATCTGATAAACGAACTTTCAGAGTGCCTGCGCAAAATGGGCAAGCGGATAAAAGTCAGCTATTTCTGATATTCTTCTCAATTTCGAAAGGATCGCCTTATTTATGAGAAAATTCGATACAAAAGTACAGTATTTAAAATACAAGGTTCTCCGCGAGGTGGCTCGCCTCGCATGGAGTGACAGCCTTGAAGCCCATATGCTGGATATTCCGAAAATCATAGTTCCCGGCAAGGAACCTACCATGCGTTGCTGCATTTATAAGGAGCGTGCGATAGTAAACGAACGCGTAAAGCTTGCGATGGGCGGCAACCGCGATAACCCGAATGTCATCGAGGTACTCGACATTGCCTGTGACGAATGTCCGATGGGCGGCTATGACGTGACCGGTGCCTGCCGCGGCTGCCTCGCCCACCGCTGTGAGGACGTATGCAAGAGGGGAGCGATCAGCTTCGACTCTAACCACGTCGCACACATAGACAAAAGCAAGTGCGTAGAATGCGGACAGTGCGCAAAGGTATGCCCCTACGGCGCCATCGCAAATTTCACACGTCCGTG
>JBJDZF010000435.1:0-1914 GCA_051867855.1 Eubacteriales bacterium | reverse complement strand
GTTTTTGCGGTATGCCTTAAGCAATGGTAGCGTTGAACAGTGTCAGATGTACCGTCAAATCGGGATATTCGTGAATAACATCCATAAACACGTCACCGACGGAAATAGTCACTGCCAGTTCTTCTTGGCACTCGCGAATGAGAGCTTCTTCTTTCGTTTCGCCAGGCTCTACCTTACCACCGACAAACTCCCATAAGAGTCCCCGCGCCTTGTGTGCCAGACGTTGGCAGATCATAAATCTATTGCCCTGCCAGACGAGGGCGGCTACTACTTCGGTCATATTCCTATCTCCAGCAGATCCATGGCTTCCTGCTCCAGCTTGCAATTATTTTCCAACATATACTTGATAGTCTCTCTAAACTCTGTATCAGCTAACAAGGCAAGACGCTTTCGATCATTTTCGGTTAGTTTTTTTGAATACTGAATGTTATCCTTTAATGTATGCAAATCCATTCGATATGCTTCAAATTCTATTCCTGTTCTGTTACGCAAATGTTGAAGAATATAAAATCCACCTGCGTCAATGTCACCAAAGTGCAAATACTGTTTATCGGGATTCTGCTCATGAACCTTGCAAATAAAATTTCTCCTGCTTGTATTATGATATCCTCCAAGGTAGATGGCAAAAGAATTGTCGCAGTGGAAGGCGTTGAAGGTAGTCAAATTTTCTATGGTTATAACGGCTTTTCCGAACACTTCTATTAAATCAATGCTTTTCAACATATCCGAAGATATTGCGAGATCGCCATTCATATTTGAAAAATCGATTATTTGACCACAAATCGAAATTCTCCCCTTGCCTTTAAAATAAACATGCCCGGGATTTTTGATAATGTTTAAATCAGCAAGGAGCGTTTCCTTCTCCGGGAAATCTCCATACTCGTAAAGAAGCGACACAACTTTTGCCCGAATCTTTTCGAATGCTTTGGAATCTCCCAAAGCCTGAATCGAAAAATCCCGTTCAAAGATCTCGTTTTTTACATCGAGGATCTTGGATATAACCTTTAAAATAGATTCATACTCATTAAGGTCATCATCAAAAAATTCTACCGTTCTATTTGCTTCAAGACGTTCCATCTGTCGATTACAATATACAGACAAAATCTCGTTCGTGTCTTTATAAGTAAATAAAAGCTTTTTCAAATCACTCACAATATCACTTTTCGGAATACGACCTATGTAACGGTATACGTTCTCCAAAAGTTCTGCATTCAATGTAACGCTTTGAACAACACCGTTTTTCTTGCGTTTTACTTTTACAAACCCCTGCTTTTCCAATGATTCAACACTCTCGTTCACATCGCAAAAAAGATTATACTCGGAATCATCCTTGTACTTTGGGAAAAGTTTGTCTATGTTTTGCGAGAAGCTTTGATTTACCTGATTCGCACCAATGAAACTTTTACTCTTTTCATACTTATCGAGAAGAATATTCAACAGATCCTTTTCATATTTAGTCATAAATTATACTCCTCAACAATACTTGAATATCCGTTTCGGTAGGTAACCAATATCGTATCCACATATTCACCGATAGTCTCGATTTTTGCAGGTGGTGTTGCCAGGATAATTTGGAAATTTTGCGACCGGAAGAACTGCATCATGCTTGCGATTCTGTCATCATCCATTTTGTCAAATGCCTCGTCAAGCATAATGATCCTGATGGTTTCTCCGACACTATATATCTGCGCAAATGAAGCTGCAATAGCAACATAATACGGAGTCTGAGTTTCGCCGCCGCTCTTTTCGCCGTAAATCTTGGAGAAATATTGTGATTTACCGTCTTTGGAGACGATTTCAATATCATAATCCAAATATTCGCGATAATCGGTATACTCGGAAAGAATTTTATCGCCATGTTCATCCGATTCAGTGAGTTTTGAGAACAGCTCATCCATTTCATTATGATATCTT
>JBJDZF010000434.1:0-1921 GCA_051867855.1 Eubacteriales bacterium | reverse complement strand
AATAGACCTCATTGTGCTTGCGGGCTTTATGAATATACTCAGCGCGGATTTTATCGGAAAGTACAGCAAGAGAATAATAAATGTCCATCCGTCGCTCATACCCTCTTTCTGCGGAAAGGGTTTCTATGGTATAAAGGTTCACGAGGCGGCGCTGTCCTACGGCGTTAAAGTGACAGGGGCTACGGTACATTTCGTCAATGAGATCCCCGACGGCGGTGAGATTATTCTTCAGAAAAGCGTAGCCGTTAAAAAGGACGAGACCCCGCAGAGCCTTCAGCAAAGGGTCATGAGGCAGGCGGAATGGGAGATTCTGCCGAGAGCCGTTGAAATTGTTTCAAAGCAGTTAAAGGGAGGATATAAGGACAAATGAGTATTTACGGACTTGCGGATATCGGAGATCTGCTGTCGCACAACAGCTACCCCGGCAGGGGGATAATAGCGGGAATGACTCCCGACGGTAGGTGTGCGGCAGTGGCATATTTCATCATGGGCAGGAGCGAAAACAGCCGAAACAGGGTTTTTACGGAGAACGGTGATGATGTAACCATATACCCGTTCGACGCCTCAAAGGTCGAGGACCCTTCACTGATCATTTACTCTCCGATAAGAAAACTCAAAAACAGTCTTATTGTCACCAACGGTGACCAGACGGATACGGTTTACGATTTTCTTTCCGACGGGAAGAGTTTTGAGGAGGCACTCGGGACGAGATGCTTTGAGCCGGACTCGCCTAACTTCACGCCGAGAATAAGCTGTGTGCTGAATTTCGGGCAGGATTGCTTTGCTTATAAAATGAACATTCTCAAAAGCGCCGACGAAAGCGGAAGCGCCTGCAACCGTTATACGTTCACTTATTCGCCGCTTCCGGGAGTCGGACATTTTCTGCATACCTACAACTGTGACGGTGATCCGATTCCGACGTTCACCGGAGAGCCGGAGCGCATTGCTGTGGATAACGATATTGATGTCTTTACGGACAAGATATGGAACGGCCTTGACGCAGGCAACAAAATATCGCTTTACGTGAGATACGTGGACATTTTAACCGGAAAAGCAGACAACAGAATGATCAATAAAAATAAGTAAAGGGGAGCGGATATGAAGGAATTTGAACTAAAATACGGCTGTAATCCCAATCAGAAGCCCGCAAGGATATACATGAACAACGGTGACGAGTTGCCGATAGAAATACTTTGCGGCAAGCCGGGGTATATCAATTTTCTCGATGCGTTCAACAGCTGGCAGCTTGTAAAGGAGCTCAAGGAAGCCACGGGACTACCGTGCGCCACCTCCTTCAAACACGTAAGTCCCACCTCGGCAGCGGTCGGGCTTCCGCTCGGAGACGCACTTAAGCGGGCATGCTTTGTCGATGATATAGAGGGACTTGATGCCTCCCCGCTTGCCTGCGCTTATGCAAGGGCCCGCGGAACAGACAGAATGTCATCCTTCGGTGACTGGATCGCACTGAGTGACATTTGCGACAAGACTACGGCGCTTATTATTAAGCGGGAGGTGTCGGACGGTATCATTGCTCCCGGGTACACCGACGAAGCGCTTGAAATACTGCGTTCCAAACGCAAGGGAAACTATAATATAGTTAAGATCGATCCCTCATACGTTCCGGAGCAGGCCGAGCGTAAGCAGGTTTACGGCATCACCTTCGAACAGGGAAGAAACAACTTCCGTATAGACAGCGACCTTCTTGCAAATATCGTCACCGAAAATAAGGAACTGCCCGACAGCGCAAAACGCGACCTTATAATATCGCTTATCACACTTAAATATACGCAGTCAAATTCCGTTTGCTTCGCATATGACGGTCAGGCGATCGGAGTTGGTGCGGGTCAGCAGTCGAGGATTCACTGCACACGACTTGCAGGCAACAAAGCCGATATCTGGCACCTGCGTCAACACCCGAAGG
>JBJDZF010000433.1:0-8345 GCA_051867855.1 Eubacteriales bacterium | reverse complement strand
ATTGATAAACTTGCATCATATGGAATTTCGACAGGGCTTATTAAAGAAGATGATAGAATATATGTTATAAACAGTCTGCTTAAAAAGCTGGACCTTGAAAGCTATGAGGCGTCAGGAGAAGTTTTCGGTGAGTCGGATGAATTGTCGGAAATACTCTCAGGCATTAATGACTATGCCGTATCAAAGGGCTTGATTGAAAATGACAGCGTAGTTTACAGAGATATATTTGACACATATATAATGGATACTTTAACTCCGTATCCGTCAACGATTGTGACGGAGTTTAATAAGCGGTATGAAAAATCCGCAAAGGATGCGACAGACGCGGGACTTACCACCGCGAGCTTACCGTCGGAGGACACATAAAGCGCATACTTATCATTTCCCCGCAGATATTCTCCGATATCCGCATACCCCTCCGAATCGGCAGTCATTTTCTCCCCAAAATAGATTTCCGCAAACCGACACGGTATCTTCAGCGTCCCGTCGGTTATCTTTGCCGCGCGCGTATAATCATCGGTGTCAAGCTTTCGTACAAATCCGTCGTAAAGCACGCTTGAACTGCCGTTTGAAAACGCCGCCGAGTTACCCATTCTATCGATCAGGGCATATACAAGAGCCTGATCGTTCTTTGCCTCCTGCGGCAACCATGAGGTATTGTAAAGCTTATCCTCGTGGTATGAACTGTAAGTATTGTAAATGCTCTGATATCTCTCGCACAGCTCCTTCGCGCTGTATTCAAAGCTGCGGTTCTGACGGCTGTAAATATAGTTGTCCGCCTCGGACAGCTTTATCGACGTTCCATCAAAGCCCGCACGGCACTGTTCTATGAATTTCATCATAGCCAACACCATATTCCTGTTATCGGTAGCACTGACGGCTATACTGTCTCCGACTACCGAGACAGTAAAATCGTCACCCGTTTCGAGCTTGGACTCCGCGGAGCCGAGCGCGGCTCTGGACGCCCCCTTTACGACGATCTCGTGCTTCGCACTTTTTTCATCGTCAAGCACGGGGACATTTATGCCGAACATTTCGTTGATATACTGCTTGAGGTACACAGCATACATCATCGAATCACTGTCGCCGTAACCGTATACTATGCTGTAATCGCTTTGTCCGTTTTTCACAAATTCGACCTCACTTCCGTCAAATGTCATATCGGCGTTCATGCTTGATATAAAATTTCTTTCCTCCGTGAATATGAGCTCATCGGTTCCCGTTTGGGCAAATATGTAATCCCTCAGCGCAATAAGCATTTTTCCGTACTGTGCTTCATCCGTGGCGTAAAGTACAAGATCATCACCTACCGCACACACTGCGAAATCGTTATCCGGAGCCATCTGAGCCTTAACGCTGAGAGTAGCCTCTCTGTCCGTATCCCCGATTATTATTTCTTTTTCGTAAACACTGCCTGCGCTCTTGGTGTTAAGGGAAACACCAAACATCGAGAACATCAGATTCCACAGATCATCGGCAAATTTTTTCGAAACGCTGTCCTTATAGTTACAAACAATGACATACTCGGAACGACCGTTCTTTACAAGTTCCAGCCCTTTTTGCGTCTCTTCGTTCGTCTGAATCGTATCATTGTCGGTTTGATATGTGTCTTCGGACATATTCTTATTGCATCCGGTCATGACCAGCATCACAAGTACCAGTATTGCAGATATTATCCTCTTCTTCATTTTTACCTCCCGTATTCCGGTAAAATATGGGCAACTCTTAAATTACACGGTATTTACCGGATTTATGCAAAGTACAAAAAGTTTTCGGCTTTTCAAAACATTTTTTTATCTCATCGTATAAAATTCTACATTGATGAGCGTTCAAAGTCAAGGCAAACAAAAGACTTTTTTTTATCCTTTATGGACATCTGAGAATTTTAATATTGACCTCGCCGCAAAAATATTTTATAATTTTAACAAAGGAGAAATTGCCATGAAGAACGAAAAAAAATATTTGCCGGAAAACTTTTTGTCCGACGGCATGAACCTCATAAATAAAATCAAAATTCCTCCTCTTGGCGATCCGGTAAAGATAAAGATATATTGGTTTCAAGCGCACTGCTACAAGCAGGACTCTTCCACGTTTTACTTCAAGGCTCATAAGCATACCTTCTGCGAAGCACATTTCGTTATAAACGGAACTATAACGTACAAAACAGCGGACAAGACTGTTGAGGTATGCGCGGGACAATTTATAATGATCCCCGCCCAGATGGTCCACACCCTGCTCTCCTGTTCCGACGATTTTATCAAGCTCTCACTTTCATTCGAAGTAATTGAAAAACCGGATAATCCCCTTTCTCAGATCATGGCGAAAAACCTTTCGCACTCGAGTCCCGTATGCGCCTGCAGAACGGACGAGATGAATGCGTCCATCGATCTCATCTGTATGCAGGCAAAACGTAGAATGCCGCTTTCGCCGTTTGCGGTAAGAAATGAAATTTTCAATCTTATATCGGAGATATATTACGTCACCTCGCAAAATCCGAAAAAAATAAATCTGATAACCTCAGAGGACGGAACTACCGATTCGAGATATATCTCCGCCAAGAAATTTATTGACGATAACATTTTCATAAAGCTCAGAACAAACGATGTGGCAAAGCACGTCCATCTGAGTTCGAAACAACTCAACCGTATCTTTCTCAAATACGGCGAAATAAGCGTTTTTGATTATATTTCCGACCAAAAATGCCTTGCGGCAAAGGAACTTTTGCTGACTACCGACCTTTCCCTGCAGATCATAAGCGACAGGCTCGGCTTTTCGGATGAATTTTACTTTAACCGTTATTTCACAAAAAAAACGGGGATAACCCCGATGAAATTCCGCAAAATTAACGGACATATTCTAAAGAACAAGGAAACAGGAGATTCCCAGAATGAAATGCTATAACAAATGGAGCTACCGACCCTATCTGCCAGTGGACAGACTTGAAGAAAAATACGCGCCCTTCGTGTGCAGAATAGCACCGACGGCTGATTCGGTTACCATTGAATGGTTCGACAACGGATATGACGGCGTTCACTTTCTTCACTGTTCGGAGTGGGGATCAGATACCGAGATGATCGTGGAGCTTTCCGATAAAACAGTTACAATCGGAGGACTTTCGGACGAAACGGAATATAAGTTTTATATCGCTGCCGGCAACGGAAAATCGAGCCGTGTCCGCCGTTTCAGGACGGGCGGCGTTCCGGGGAATAATGTTGTATGCTACCTTCATCCCGAGGACACGGCATTTTCATTTGCCGGGCAGTATCCCTGCAGTCCTTCTATTGTCAGGCTTCCGGGCGGCGCTCTGCTTACCTCAAACGACTATTACATAGCCGACGGAGCGCAAAACTATACCACCGTCTTTCGTTCGGACGACGACGGAAAAAGCTGGTATTACGTCACGGATATAATGCCCTGCTTCTGGGGGAAGCTCTTCTGGCATAACGGCGCACTGTATCTTCTGGGGACCTCCACCGAATACGGGGATCTGCTGATTGGAAGATCGGACGATGAGGGTAAAAACTGGACAACTCCAACGGTACTCATGCGCGGCGCCTGCAATCCCAAAAACAACGGTCTGCATAAAGCGCCAATGCGTATTGAACACGCTGCCGGTAGACTGTGGACTGCCGTAGACTACGGTTCATGGGCGAAGAAAACCTTTTCCAACGCTCTTTTTTCGGTTGCCGAGGATGCCGATCTGTTGAATGCGGATAACTGGGTATGTACCGGCTTTCTGCCTCACGACAGTTCTCTTCCGTTGTCCGACACGGCAAAGTGGGCAATAGAGGGAAACGCCGTTCTCACACCGGACGGCAGGATAGCCAATGTTCTCAGGTACACTATCGGTAAGGCAAAAGTAAACATTACGGATCCGACAAGACCCGAGGAGCTTCCTGAATGTATGGGAATAATCGATATGCCGATAGGACATACAAAATTCGAAATACTGCGACACGAAAGCGGAAAATTCTATGCCGTCGGAAACATTCCTCCGATGCGGACAAGGCTTGCGCTCGTTTCCTCGGACGATCTTATACACTGGGAATTCGAGAGATATCTCATCGACGGCTCCGGACTTGATGAAAAGAAGAACGCTTTTCAGTACCCCTCCGCTCTTCTTGAGGGCAACACTCTCACAGTTCTCAGCCGTACGGCGCTTAACAATGCCTACAGCTGGCACAATACAAACTATATAACCTTCCACCGGTATTACCTGTAATTGCGGACTCTGTCGGTGTCATTTGCAACTGCACATATTGATCCTCTCAAAAAATTACTACTGTTCGCAACTGTAACCGGCTCGGAGAAATCGGATAATAGTTTTCAAAAAAAGATATAAAAAAGCAGGGACGCTCCCCCAGGGTCGTCTCTGCTTTTTTGGGGTAAATGTACGGCTTTTACCGCAGTTGCTTACAATCGATCAGCAAAATACCGTTTGGGGAGCTCCGCCCGCATCGCCTGCGCGCCTGCTCAGTTGTCTATATATTCAACCTCCATAAGTCCCACATGGTAACCCGATTTAGCTGTTAAAACTATTTTGACCGAATTTGTGGTAATGTCTCTGCCGAACTCGTACACGGTTGCCGGAGGTTTGCCATTGAAAGTATCATCCAGCGTTGTCCACTTTGGGCTGCCATCCAATTTGATCTCATATAAACCGGTTTTGTTATTTCTTCTGGCATTGAATTTATAGTCGTCCGTTTTCGTGGGGACAAGCTGTTCATACTCCCCCGTCTCCAAATTGAAGTAATAAAATTCAACCGATGCAGGGAAATCACTGGAGCCTCTCCAGCGGTCAGCGGATGAGCCTATGGTATCAAGATAGTAATAAAGCGCTATGGAATCAAAGGTCATCAAGTGATCCCACTCGAAATTCAAAGTTGTCGATCCACCTATTCCTTTTTCGATATCCGAATCATCTCTGGACGACCAATAGGGAGCGTCACTGTAATTCAGCGTTGTATTGCCGTCAATTAATGCATCAATACCGTTTGAGGTTGAAATGTTACCTTCTTCATCAATAACGCTGACATTCATGAAATTGAATTTCAGCACGGAATTCAGCTCGGATATATCCGGTACAACGCCGTCCTTATACGAAAATGTAAGATCAAGTGTAAGCGTGCCGTGCGCTCCGATATAATTCTGCTCATATGAAACGTCGAAAACGATATTCTCATTGCTGTAAGCATCGGAGTCATACGTGACGCTCTGATAACTGTATGCGGTATCCGAATTGTTGTAGAAGGTTACGGAAAGCGTAACGGTGGAATCCCCGTTTGCGCCGAGTTTCACGGTACTGTTCAGTGTTGTGGAGATATAGGAATTGACAGTTGCATCGGCACCTTCCGGTACTGCCACGCCTGTAATATAAATACCATCCTTCTGTGATACGTTAACGTTACCGTTGACAGTCAGTGAATCCGACAGCTGCGCATATCCCACGCACAGAAACACAAAAATAAGGGAGAGCGCAATGCAAAACGCAACTCTGATCGCTTTTTTCATATGCACCCTCCTTTCTCGACTAAAATGCCTGCTCAGCTGTTTGTAAATTCGACCTCCATAAGCCCGACAATATAATTTGCCTTTGGGTTGAGAACCAATTTGACCGCATTTGTTGTAATTGTACTTCCGAATGTGTACGTCGTAGCCGGGGCTTCTCCGCTGTATGTATGATTCAGTGTTACATTACGATTGTTTATTTTCATGGAATATACGCCGTTCCGGCTACTACGGCTTGCATTCGAATAGTTTGTACTGCTGTTTGTGGTATCAAGCTGTACGTAATCTCCGACACTGTCATCAAAATAATATACCTCAACGGATGCCGGAAAATCGCAGGAGCCCTTCCAATTGTCCGAACTTGTTCCCGCGCCCGCGTCCACAAAATGGTAGAGAGTGATAGAGTCAAAAGTCTTTTCGTTATTCCATACGAAGTTCAGAGTTGCGGGAATCCCTATACCCTCTGTGTTCTCAACCCAAGTTGTCCAACGGGTTGTGGTACTGTAATCCAGCGATGTGCCACCGTCCAATATTGCCCCGATATTGTCTGCGCTGTTGCCTTCAATGACAGTGACATTGGTCACGTTCGTTCCGTCGTCCTCTACTACTGTTTTAGCGGGTTCGACGAAATTGAATCTAAGCACGGAATAAAGCTCTGTAAGGCTTGATGCCACGCCGTCCTTAAATGAAAATGTCAGATCAAGGGTCAGAGTGCCGTGCGGTACAATATAATTCTGCTTGTATGAAACATCAAAAACAATGTTTGCATTGCTGTACGCATCGGAGTCATACGTGACGCTGTCATACATGTATGTTGAGTCCGAATTGTTAAAGAAGGTCACGGAAAGCGTAACGGTGGAAGCTCCGTCCGTACCGAGGTCCACGGTGCTGGTCAGTACCGTGGAGATATAGGCATTGACAGTCGCATCGGCACCTTCCGGTACGGATACACCTGTAATATAAATACCATCCTGCGATGACAGGCTGACATTTCCGTTGACAGTCAGTGAATCCGACAGCTGCGCATATCCCACGCACAGAAACACAAAGACAAGAGAGAATGCAATACAAAACAATGCTTTAACAGCTTTTTTCATATACACTCTCCTTTCTCGATTATACCGCAGGCGGGCGCCTTTTTTCAGAAAGGCGCCCGTATATTTTTTATGTTATTTGTCTGTATTTCCTTCCAGCCTTCTTCTGACGACTTTGATGATCGACTTCAGCGGATATTTCAGTGTTGACGGATCTATCCTGTAATTTCCGCGTGACACGGTAGCCTCGCGTACAATGTCTCCGTGCCCCTGCTTATCCTTGGACGGTACGAGGACGACATCTCCTCCTTCAAGCCGTTCACCATTGGGAGAATAACGGTAAGACTTATTCTTATCGGCGCGTTCAGGCCAAACAACATCTATGACCTCCACACCCTCTTCCTCCGGTTTGGGTTCCGGCTCGGGTATCACGATAATCGGTTCCGGTTCCGGTTCAGGTTCCGGTTCCGGTTCAGGCTCGGGCTCGGGCTCGGGCTCGGGTTCCGGCTCGGGCTCGGGCTCGGGCTCGGGTTCGGGCTCCGGCTCCGGCTCCGGCTCGGGCTCCGGCTCAGGTTCCGGTTCAGGCTCGGGCTCGGGCTCGGGCTCGGGCTCCGGTTCGGGTTCGGGTTCGGGTTCGGGTTCGGGCTCGGGTTCGGGCTCAACAGGGATGACGGGAATCACCACATCCGTCTCGAGCGGATCATCCTCTTCCACCTTTATTTCAAATACATACAGGATCTTCGTGCAAGCTGCGATAAAGAACTGCGAGCAGGTCTTATCCTCATTTTCATATACCAGTATCGGGATCTGAAGCGTATCCCTGATTTCAAGCATTTCTTTGAAGGTCTCTACGTAAAGTATCTGATATCCATCGGGATCAAGCGGATTGCCGACTCTCTGGATATAGGACTTATAGCTTGAGAGGATCTTCTGAACCTTTCTCGCGTAGTCAATATGCTTATCTCTCGTGAGAACGACAAACAGCGCAAGCACCGTTGCGGCTATCACGTCAAGAGAGCCGAACACTATCGACATGACCATAAAAACATTTTTGGGACTGCTGTCACGCGCAAGGATCTTCTGCTCTCCCGCGGGAACGGTGGCAGATGTCTCGGGCTTGACAGTCGGCTGAACAAGCGGGATATAAAGCTCGACCGTGTACCGCCCGGTACTGTCGGACGCAAAGCTCTCGCTCATACCGACAACATCGACACACATTCTCACGATCAGCGTACTTACCGTGTCGGAAAGTCCGTACGTCGAAAGAAAATTCTTTGCAAGGTCGTTATACTTATTGTAATCAATACCAACCGACTCTTTAACGGACAGACGGCTTCCCTTAACCGTTTTTGTGCTCTCGGGCTTGATCTCATACACGGGATTGAAAATTGCCGCGTCGGAAGTCTTGTCCTTGATCTCAAGCTGAGCTTCTATTTTGCTCGAATATTTATAGCTTACGTCGTCGGCACCCATCTGAAGGTCATACGAGAAGTCCGCAGTCATTCTGTCTATCAGCTCTGCCACATAGGCATGTGAACCGTTGAGATATTCCTCGCTGTAAAACTCGTTGTCGCTGAGGTATGCCTTATATATAACACTTCCCTCTTCCGAGTAGAAAACATAAGTGTCTCTGTTCAGTTTAAAGAAGGTAAGAGATGAGAACAACACCACGAGCGTGAGAAAAATGACGATCACGCTCTGAATATATATCCACTTTTTTCTGTTGCGCTGATAAATATCACGCTGCTGTTTCTCAAGCTCGGACATAGCTCCACCTCCCTTTCCGTTTTATTATTGAGATCA
>JBJDZF010000432.1:0-8356 GCA_051867855.1 Eubacteriales bacterium | reverse complement strand
GGCAGGGAGGTTTTTATTTTTAAGTTTTTATTTCCTGTAAAGCAGATTATCTCTGCCTACTTTTGAACGGTATCTGCATACAAACCGCGTAAGCTCCGGTGAAGAAGCGTCCATGAATGAGGCATATGTTCTTACAAAACCTTTGAGCATAAGCCTCTTGTCCGCAATATCCGCTATCTGTTCGCACTGCTCTTCGCCGCCTGATGTAAGATTGGAATATGTCTCCATCTGCAACATCACAATTGCATGATTCTCCACACCTGAAGATGTGAGTGTGTCGGTGTCAGTGTAATTGTCAAGCGGGAATAAAATCCATGCCGGGAAATCGGGCGCTTTTTTGGGAATTTTCCGCGCGGTCGTTAATGTCGGATATTTTTCCTTCAGCAGATTCCTGATTTCGTTGTATACCTCGTTGAATATATTAAGCATTGAGAAGCACCGCCTTTGCTGTTTCGAGAACGGCATCCTTCAATTGCTTTGCCGTTTCATACATAGTCATTGACGGCGGATTTCCGTATGTATGATACTTCTGACCGTCAGCGTCCTTGAAATACCAGCCGTATGGACTCTGCCAATTTTTACTCCGAGGGTTATAAGTTCCAGGGCCGTAGCCGAATTCGCCTGCCTGCGGGTGCCCGTAGCCCATAGTAATTCCGGTTCCGAACTCAACAAACAATACTTTTTCTCCAGATGCAATTATATCAAACCCGTTTTCTGCCTCTTCAACAGAAACTTCAATATCGTTATATCCGTCATATAAGGCCCTGGCATATCCGAGAGACACATTTGTGGCCCCCATTTCCGCAAGTTTTCGTGTGAGCTCGTTTATTTTTTTTGTATACCGATCAAGCTTTTTGTCGACGGTGCGGATTAAATGATTCAAACTATTTGTGTCGACACTGATTTTGATTATACTGTCATCCATTGCTTACATCCACCTTCTTTACTGCATATGTTACAGAGTTTAAACTCCTCGCAACGGATGAAACAGTATAATCCCAGGGCGTGTCTGTGGTGCCGTCAGAATTGATTACGGGCGCTTTGTCTATCCATAGCACGGAAGTTTCTGAAATGGGACAATTCATGTCAGCGGTCGAAATAGTCTTGTCGTAGCTTATATCTACTCCGAATATCTGCTCGTTTGTTGTTCCTCTTGCTGCCGATATATTCGCGCTCATAAGCCGCGGCAGGGTATAAACGGACTTATATAATCCGGAGTAATTTCCATTGGCGTCCTTTGTTTCTTCGGCTTTTTCAAAAAGCGCATACCAAAATTGACGCATATTTTTTTTCAGACATTTCATATTTCATCCCACCATCGGAATTATTTCGTTCAGAAGCTGCTCGGAAACCCATTCCGCGCCCCAGGAACGGGATATTCCGTTTTCAGAATGTGACAGCTGTCCGCTTGCACCGATTCTGTTGTACATATCCTCCGCGATCCTGATTTTTAAATCGTTGTAACGGCTTTCAAACTTTGCTTCCTGGTTTGAGAACGGAAAACGGCGGGAGATAATGATGCTTTCAGCGCTCTCAAGAAGCTCAAACAAAAGCCTGCTGTCGTTTTCTCCCGTTCTGATTTTCAAACGTTCAACATCCGTCATTATTTCCCGCCTTTCTTAATTCTTTTTCTGCTGTGTATTTGCTCTTGCCGCTGCTTTCTTTTCTTCCGGTTTTGAAGGTTCATCTTTGATTATTTCGCCGTGCTGTCTGAGTTCTTCGGCATCTTCCGGGGAAATATCGAACTTTTCCCCCGCGTTATGCCATATCCCTTTATATGACACGGTATATTTAGGAATGAACTTCATCATAATACCTTTAAGGTTACAACTTCGTCCATTCTTTCAAATGAAGGAAGTACAATTTCGGAAGCGTAAATTTCGGTATTCACAGGATGAGGAGTTACCACAGTTGTGATCGCAACTCCGGTATTTACAATCGAAACTTCTGCAGCGGAACTTGACATGAGGTCTGCCTCTTCTGGTGTGGTTCCATACCATGTTGAGCCAAGATTGCCTTCCGGTATGAATGTTACATATCCGTCGGGGACAAAGGGTTTTGTGGCTTTGGACTCATCCTTATACTTTTTGCCGTATGTAACAGGGGTGATTCCCGTAGTCTGCGCAATAACACTTGAAGCTTCCGAAGGAGTGATATAACCTGCGTTTATGCCGGCGGTAGACAACCATCTGCTTTTAAGAGCGTCGGTCGATACCATGTTATTGAATGTTTTCTGACTCATTAAGGCATATTTAATTTCAGTGCCGGATATATCAGCCGCCTTATCAGCCATATCAATAAAATCTTTTATGGGATCGGCAGTGGTGGGAGCGGACCAAAGCGCGGTACTTGTCAAAGCCGCATAGTTATTGGTTTTCCATTCGTCGGTTTTATCATAGTCAAATGAATATGTGGTTCCGTTCGCCTTGAAAGTAATAGTCATTTCCCCGTTTTCAGGGAACAGAAGCGCCATTCTCATTCTTTCCGGAACAATTGCGGCGGCTTCAATAAGGTTTTCGGAATAATTGAATATTCGGTTTAAAACTGATATGAGATAAGGATCGTTGCTGTCTCTTACTCTGAGAAGCTCCTGACGGTCTTTTTCGGTAGTTTTAAAACCTTCTCTGAAAAACGGCATTTCGGTTTCGGTGACGCTGATACCTTCAAGTTCTCTGAAAGTCGCTTTTGCGTCAAACGCGGAAGGCTTAAGAGACACAGGTATACCCTTTGCGGCCTTTACCCATGACAAATCAAGGCCCATTTTCTTCTGAGCGGGGAAGAGTGTTTCTCCAAGATAAGGTACTCTATTGGAAGAAGCTTCCGTGTAGTTGGCCGCAATGATACGCGGTGATAAAAGTGTGGTAAAATCCATATTTTATTATGTTCCTCCTTATTCGTTTACTCCGGTGTTGGTTCTGAGAACAATTCCGGGCACTACATCGCCGATTCCGGTTAAATCTATTCCGCTGTGAGCCTTAGCTTTTGCGGCATCAATTACGCCTTTTACGATTAAAGCGCCGTTGGGGTTGATTTCGGGATTTACATCATACAGCAGCACTCCGATTCCTGTCAACGCTGTTCCGGCGGCTCCGGCGGAAGTAATGGGAGTTCCTGCTTTAACGACCGCACTTCCGGTGATCGTTACAGGCACGGCAGTAAAATTATCAGCCGCAAGTATAGTGAATGAACCGTCAATATTTGTGGTTGTAAATTTCATATATTATCTCCTTTATTTGATATAATGTTTTAATCCATCCATTGCGGATTTTTGTGTTTCAGAGTTTTTCCTTCCCAACTCCTTCGCGATTTTTAATTCTTCCGAATCTTCAGCGTTGTTTTTGCTTCCTCCGTTCGGGTGAAGTTTGCGTTCGATTTCCCTTTCACGTTCTTTATCACGAGCAATATTGAATTTCTGCTGATTTTCAAATACCTTGTTCATATCTCCATCATAAATCGCCTCGGCAGTAGAGCGCGCGAGATCAGGTGCATATCCGAGTTCAAGGTATTTTGCTACATAATCGGAAATCGATGATTTTTTCAAAAGCTCATTGTACTTATTCTCAAGTTCGGCTCTTTCTTCGTCAGCCTGAGTTTTTGCGGTTTCATCCGCAGACATTTTTTCTTTCAGACTTTTTTTAGCCGCTGCCAGCTCGGATGCAGTCTTATCATATAAATCTTTTTTGATATATCCAGATAAGTTAACCTGTTCGGGTATTTCAAGCGAGAGCAGAGCTGCGAGTTTTTCGCTGTCGGTCATAGAATCAAAACCTTCAATGGATTTTGTGTCGATGTTAGGCATTTGTGTTTTCTCCTTTGCGTTTTTTTGTCGGGCGTCTCTGCCCCTATTTTGCGCTTTTATACTTCATCTCCGAAGTCTGCGAATTTTATATGGCGATTTCTCTACCGCCGATATTTTAGGCATTTGCCGAATATCTTTAATCTCCGGAACATAATAGCATCTGCAATGCCAATGTTCCTTTGGGGGTGCGTTTTCTATGGAATAAACTTTGTTTTTTCGTTTATTACAGTATGCGCACACCAATTCATCGTCTCTGGTTATCCAGCGTACTTTTTTTACTCCGGCGTCTTTATATGCTTTCAGTAAAGCCTCATCCGTGATAATGTCGGCGTATTGAGCGGTCATGTTCGCCCAATAAGACAGCGCTTTCTTCCACTCCTGTGTTCTGTCTACATTCGTCAAAGCCGCTTCTTTCAGGCGTTCTCTTTTTCTGACAACTTCGGCTGAATAAGAATATAAAGTTACCGGATTGGGTTCTTCGAAAATTGCAAGCAGCCATTCCTCGTCGGGCTTTTTGTTTCCGTTAGGTTCGGATTCTGCGTATATTTCTTTTGCAAGAGTCAATAAATCGCTTTTGTTGTCTTTGGCAAGAGAGGTGTACAGCCAGTCAACAGCCTTGATGATATTCAGTTCATCAAAACCCGCTGTATACGCCTCTTGCTTAGCCTGCTGAAATTTCCGGACCGCTTTCCTCCGCAGAAGAGCTATTGCTTTGTCCGTCGTTGTGTACAGCTCTTTCATTTTCAAGTTCCTTTTCAAGGCTTATTTCGGCGGCCTGCATCTGCTCTTCGTACCATTCCATACCGAGTCTGTATGAAGCTTCAATATCCGGCAGAAGAGCCGCACATTCATAAGCAATTCTGGGATGTACTTTCGGATTATTAAGAAGTTCGCAAAGAACCTGAGCTTTCGACTGAATATCATTGAGATTTTTGCGCGTAAACTGAACTTTCACATCGGCTGGGTTCAGGGCAAGCACCCCTTTGTCCCTGTACATTTTCAGAATCAGTTTTAATATTTCTTTTTCCGAACGTATGAATAATTTCTCGGAATCGCTTGCCCTGGACTCGGCGTCCTGCCATCCGTCGCGGAATATCGTAGCCTGCCCGGTGTCGGAAGTCGACGATCCGCCGTTTCTGTTCGGCATACCCGTTATTTCGTCGATATACTCATACAGAGCGTTTAATTCGGTCTGTACTCCCTGCTGAGATATCTCGGAAGAAATTCTGTATACCTTTGCTTCCGCACCCGCTACGCTTTTGATTTTTATATACATTCCTCCTGAAGCGAGAGAATTATACTTGTCATCGCTGATATCGCAGTTCTGGAATACATCAAAGGCATTGACGAAATCTACCACGTTGTCAACTCTTGCGCTTTCAAGAGTGTTTATCTGATTTATAGGCGACAATACAATCTCAAACGCACCAAGCCGCGCTTCATTGTTCGGGTATTCAACTATCGGAACCCTGCCGAAGTCATATTCTACAAGCCCGAACACGCTTCCGTCGTTTGATACTTTCATGGTTCCGTCCGGTGTATACACATGGTAATAGATCTCTCCTTCGTCATCGTATTGCTTCAGCACGCCGGCAATCGGTTTTTTGCCGAGTCTCGAAGAATAAATGACGAAAGCTTCGCGAGGATCGAGACTGTAAATAGCAACGGGGCTTCCTTCTTCGTCGAAATCGGGATCAGGCAATACCATCCTCGGAGCCACGCCGCATATGTGCATCCAGTCGACACATTCCTTGTCTTTTGACTCTTTGTCTTCGGCAGTCATAAGGGAATTAAGCTCGGCAACCTTATCAGACGTTTCTTTGTTTCCGTTTGCGGCTATGTATTGTATCGGAGAGCTGAGAAGAAACGAGGATTTAAAGGTCACGATTTTGTTCGGGATGTTTATAACAACTTTGTTGTTGTTTTGCGGTCTGACCGTTTTAGTTTTATAGCGTATATCCATAATACCGCGGTATACGTCGTACAGATAATTAATCTCGGACACATTGCAGGCGTCAATAGGAAGCGTGCTCTCAAGTATCTCCGCGACGTTTGAGGCGGTAACCTTATCCGCATTTACCATGATTTTAGTTCGCCCGTGCAGGCTTTCGCATGACTGCAGGCGGACTATTTGATTTTCCAAGAGGATGTCAATCACCTCACATAATAAAAATAGGCACTACACGTACACTCGTACGCATAGCCCCATCGGACTCTTCTTCCTATCCATTGACAGGAAGGACTATTTTCTGTTTTGAGTTTATTTCCAGAATCGCGACGCCGTCTTTTCGTCTTCTTATTTCGACGCCCTTTCCTGAAGCGAGTATTTCGTTTATGACCGCAAGGGCCTTTTCGTCAACATATTTGTAGCCATTGTCCGGCGTTTTTGTTTTTTCTTTTTCCATAATCTCCTTTAATAAGGTCTGTTGCCAACTACAACTTGGGTTCCTTCGAGAGTTTGAATGAAGTCGGCCAACATTGAAAATGCGTCAGGCACATCATCATGTGCATTTTTTCCGGCCATAGTCCATCCGCAAAGCATACCGAGTGCTTTCTGATATTCTTTTTCAGAATTCTTTTTCAAAACGGAATTGTCTTTGAACAGAAATCTTTCTTTTACAAATGGCGAATCTACTATAATGCGGGTGGCTTTGTTGGCTGTACTGTATTTTGTTTGAATTTTTGTTAATCCGCCTTTGGCTTTGACTTCTTTTTGCACTTTTTCCGCTATTTTCCCTCCGGCCGAATTGGATTCAAACCGGCTCATTTGCGTTTTATGCTTCAAAAGATTTTCAACAAGTCTTGTTTCAACAATTTCCGGTGCGCCGTTGTCGCAAATGATATCTTCTACATAGAAATCGTTTCCATACTGATATACCGTAGGCATAACGCAATAGTCTTTTCCCCTGTCTTTTGTATCACAAACGCTTAAAACAGCATCCGGTGATTCATTGGGAAGTTCGAAATACCTTCTGAGTTCATCCTCATTGTAAAGCAATCCTTCACGTTCAATTGGTTGGTTCATAAACAGAGCGCGCCACGAGCAGTCATCGAGGGTATTTTTCATGTCCTCAAAATATGCTGTATCAAAACCGACTCCGTATCTGTAATTGAAATTACTTTCGCCATTATCATCAATAGCCGGAATAACAAGTGATTTAACGCGGGAGTTGCCGGAATATTCCGCGCATATTCTGCCTATAGGATCATGGACGGACCACCTTGTAGCCAGATGCAGCTCTTTGGCATTTAATTTTTTCCGGGATTTTAAATCGTTTGTATATGCGGTCCATAATTTGTCAAGACGTTCTTTTGACAGAGCTTCTTCTATGCCGGATACAAGGTCATCCGCAGACAAAAGAATTTCGCATCGAGTAGCGCCGGTCAATGAAGCGCCGATCGCCCTGCATGTGAGAGACGAAAATCTATGCTTTCTTCCGATGTCAATTGTCTGCTCTTTTGCATTGGTTATTATATTTTTGTTATTCGGGTATATGTCTTTCCATAAATATTCCGGGTCTTGAATGACGGATAATACACCGTCATAAATCGAATTGGTTAACGTTCCGCTGTGGCCTGAAGCGAGAGAACAATTATCCGGATATTTGCCAATCAGCATCGAATGAAGAAAAATTTCAAGGGTTGATTTACCGGTGCCGGGAGGAAGCGATATTGTCAAAATATCATATTTGCCGTCAATGAGATTTTGTATCTCAGAACATACGCCTGCCAATTGCTTTCTGCGCGGAATCCAAAAACGTTTTTCGGGCTCTCTTTCAAGCTCTATGTATTCCATATAGCTTCCGAATTGCAGACCTCTTGCTTCCAAAAGAAGAGTTGCACGGAATACGGCGTTTGCATCATCATAATTGACTCCTCCATTGCGCATCTGCGTGGCACAATATTGTTTTAAAAGAAATGTTTTCGACCACTTTTCCGGGGAGTCCTTCATATCTTTGCAGACGGCATATAAAGAGGCATAATGTTTCATATTGGAAGGATCAGTCCTGATTTCTTGAATTATGTTGCCGGCTAATTCGAGTTTTTTGTTCTCCGTGAATTCTCCGTCCATTAACCTCTTTTGGAGTTTTTCTATATATTCTCACCGCCTTTCTCAGCAGCTTTGAACACAGCCGCTATTTTCGTATACCATTTGTAATTTACGGAATGAATTTCATCGAGTTCGTCGATACGGCGCCATAAATCAAGATTGCTTCTTCTGCGCCACCCAAGCTCGAATACCTTCGGAATAAAGTCAACCTGCGTATATACTGTTACGTTGCACGGTTCCTTTAAGCTTTCCAGCCCTTTTATTACCGCTATCATCGTAGCACGTATGGCATTTGTATCTTCCAATTCTCCGCGTATTATTTTTTCCTTGCCTTTGTATCGAAGAAGCGCTGCCCATGCACCAATATGCGACGCATCGGACACACCAATACAGTATATATCGATGTATTTCATCCCGCCCCTTCCTTTGCCTTTTTTATTTTTTGCGGCTATTTTCCGGACTAACCCCGCCAAAATCTCACACGCAAATCCCCCTCCGGTATCTTT
>JBJDZF010000431.1:0-1929 GCA_051867855.1 Eubacteriales bacterium | reverse complement strand
ACTGCTTGATGACGGGTACCGATTCACCCGTAAGTGCGGCTTCCTCAACCTTCATGGACGCACACTCTATTATCCTCGCGTCTGCCGGCACCGCATCTCCCGCCTCAAGCACTATAAGATCGCCGAGCACAAGATCCTCGCTCCTTACGTGCATGAGCTTTCCGTCGCGTATCACCTTGGAGGTTGCGGCAGTCATTTCCTTGAGCGCGTCTATTGCCTTTTCCGCCTTGCTCTCCTGGATCACTCCGAGCACGGAGTTAAGCACGACGACGAACAGAATTATGATAACATCCGCGAACGACTCGCCCTGATATACAGAGGTAATTCCCGACAGAAGTGCCGCCACGAGCAGCACTATTATCATAGGGTCGCAAAGCTGTGCCAGAAATCTCCGCACAACGCCCACTTTTTTACCTTCCGCGAGCTTGTTTTTTCCGTTTTTCTCAAGCCGTTTTTCGGCTTCCGCCTCGGAAAGTCCATTTTCGCACGTATTCAGTGCTTTGAATACGTCCTTCTGCTTTTCATGATAAAATCTCATAAACACCTCTCCGTATTTTTCGATACTGCGCTATTTACCGTTTATCCTTCTCCTTATTCACTATTATCTCCCGGACAATGAATTTTACTGCATATCAGTATACTTCGCCATACGGGTGATTTTAGCGGCTAAAGAAAAAGAAACCCAGTACAAAAGCGTACATGAGTCTCGTTAATTAAGACAGGCCAGACCCTCGGGTCATGCTGTTGACTTGCCGCACCGCAAGGTGCAAACTACTCCCCCATCGGTATTCGATTGGTTATATTTTACCATACGCACAAAGCCTTGTCAATAGTTATTTTTGACATTTCGGAGCAACTTATCATTAATAGAACAACAGAATTTTGTCAAAAGACTGTCCTGACTTATTGACATAAACTGACGTTGGTGTTATAATTTGTGTAATTGTTTTTTTACGGAGGAAATATGAAAGTATCTTATAAACACGAATCGGTAAGACTCACGGGGAGATGGGATACCACCGATGAAAGATTTGCGGAAACGACCACAACGGGCGCTTATATCGAATTTGCTTTCGAGGGAAAAATGGCGCTCGCTATGTTTGATACCGACACCAACGGAAATCCCCCGCTGCATCTGTGGATCAGCCTTGACGGCGGGAATATGTTCGAAGCGCCAATCGATTCATATTTGAGGGTAATTGCGAAAGATGAAGGCAAACATATATGCCGCATCGTCTACAAAGGCGGCGAAGAGGTGTACAGCCGTTGGTACAGACCGCTTCACGGCAAGGTATCTTTTATCGGATTTGTCGCCGATAAGCCCGTTGCAATAGGTGAAGATACAAGAAAGACCATAGAGTTCGTCGGCGATTCCATAACAGAGGGCGTGCTCATCGATGCCGATTACTTTGGGAACGGAAAACCGAGGTATGACATAGACCAGTTCAACAGGCTCTATCAGGACGACGTGTGCGCAACATACGCGTGGCTTCTCGCCGAAAGGCTGGACCTGCGCCCGGTCTTTATGGGCTACGGAGCAGTCGGAGCTACGAAAAGCGGACAGGGACTCGTTCCTCGCGCCGCAAAATCATATCCCTATAATTTTGACGGCTCCCCGGTCACAAGAAAATCAGCAGATTATATAATGATCAACCACGGCGCAAACGACCGAAACGCCTCACCGGAGAAATATCTCGAATGTTACGGAGAGCTTCTCGACGTGATCATATCCTTAAATCCGGATTCAAGGATAATAGTGCTTTCCGCTTTCTGCGGTGTTTTCCACGAAGAGCTCGGCAACTTCATCGCGGATTATAATGCCGTGAATGGAACGGAAATCTCGTTTATAGATTCATTCGGATGGGTTCCGAAAGATCCGCTCCATCCTCTCCGTCCGGGTCACACAACGATTGCGGATCATCTTACGCC
>JBJDZF010000430.1:0-8363 GCA_051867855.1 Eubacteriales bacterium | reverse complement strand
CTGGAAAAATGTATACATAGTAATCTACAGCCTCGCCGTGTTTGCGGGTGCCTTTGCCGCTTCCGATATTATATGGCAGTGGGCGGACTTTTCTATCGGAGTCATGACCGTAATAAACGTTTGCGTCATATGTCTGATGAGCCGCGAGGTCAAAAGGGAAACCGCGGATTACTTCAGACGTTAGCTATGGCGCTTCGCCGGGGGGAAAACGCCGCACAATGTCTTTCGCCCGTTGAGCGCTTTTCGATTGACTCAGACCGTTGAAAATATTGGTTATTTTTTATTTTGATATGACAAATTCAGGCAATTCCCGAAATGCGGAAATTGCCTGAATTTCAGAATATACCGGGCAGAATATTTGCAATCATGAGACCTGCACCGAACGATACGGCATTTGCTACCAATGCATAAACGACGTAGAACCAAGCGGGCTTTACTTTATCGGTCAGTTTATTCATCAGTATTGAGTATAGTACCGCTTCAATTGCGAACACCGCAAGCTCAAGAAGGATATAGCCTGCGACAAACGCCCATGAGCCGGAGTTGAAATTGATGATGTTCAAAAGGACATTGAGAATTATCTGCGTGAGTGTGTTGACGGTGGCGAGAAGCAAAAGCACTTTCTTTCCTCTGAAACCGAACAAGAGCGCCACGCCCATTTCAATCGCTATCGTAATGACAATACGGGCAACGAGCGAGATGATCTCCTGCTTATACAGATAGGATCGGTAAGCGTTTAGTCGGGAGTCGGTGCTGTTTTCTTCATCGAGAGCAACGGAGCCGATATTTACACCGTCCATATCCACGGTATAGTATGTGTCAAAAGCGTACCGCTCGCAGATATCGCTCACTGTAAATTGGTCCGTTTCGGGATAGTACAAAAGAATTTTGAAGCTGTTGGGTGGATAATACGTCCAGGCGAGCTGTTTTGTTTGATTAATCTGCCAACCGATCTGCAAAAAATAATATCCGTCCTCATCTTCATATTCGACAAAGGCTCGCCATATGTCGAGATCCATACCTTCATTGCAAATAAAATCCTCATCTCCGTCCCACACACTGTTGGGACCTGTGCTTTGCGTTTTTGAGAGCAACGTGCCGTAGCAAAGCTCATCGCCCATATTTTCAAAGGTAATGCGGACCGATGCCTTCGGGCCTATATCTGCGCTCGCTGTTGTCGGTAACAAAGTTGATATAAAAACTGTGCAGATAAAAAGGAATATAATTTTTCTGAAACTATGCTTCATGATCAGACCTCCTCACGGATTTTCCGGAACGGCATGGTATTCGGCGAACTTGGGAAAAACTGTATCCCGCCATAAGCGATATACTATATTAGAAAAATATTACATCTTCATCACTATTATATCATTGTTTGAATGATTATTCAACCTTTTGAAGCGCAAAAGTGCGACCGCTTAATAACTTGCGGGGGGCTACCGTGAAAATGATTCCGATGTTGAAGAAGTAATGGAAACGCTCCGAGAGCATGAAGAATGGGATTCAAGCCTCAGATTGTCCCCGTGGTGAAATAAATACAATAGTGATGGAAAAGCGGAATACAATTCAGGTTCATCTTTGAGTCAGGGAGAATATCATGTCGGTACGCAATATATTGCCGTAGAAATAGGTTAATCTTGCTTCTTATTTACCGATGTGTATTCTGGCTTTGATGAAAATAATGAATTAGTAGATATAGCGGTTTGTAAAATTTTTGCCATTGCATAAAAGCAGGGGGGCTCTATACCTTGTAAAGCGAAGCAGGGAGAGGCTGTAAGCGAACCGTTGCCAGGCTTTACAGAGTGTTGAGAAAGCCGGGAAAAATGACTGTCAGGCTCAGGGATACGAAGTGTATTCCGCAGCCCGGCAGCCTTTTTTGACGAAATTCGGGAAAAAAAGCTTAAATCCTTGATTAATGCTTCAATTTATGGTATTATATATATCATACAACCGGATATGGAAATATCCGGAATATCGTGCCGGACGCGGATTTATTCTTTTTCTGACGGAACGCCGGTATTTTTTATGTATTATTTTTTCCTTAAGACACAGAATAATTTCTGATAATTATCAAACGCCCGCTGTTCTGCCGGGGCGCATCGCGGAGTATCTGAGATTATCTGCCGTTATTTTATTCGGCACATTAAATACCCTGCTGCGCCGGGTGGGACTGTCCGGGTGCGTTGGCATCGGAAGATAAAAAGAAAATACGGGAGGTTAAAGGCACAGTGCGTAATATAGGATTGCTTGATTGTACATTGCGTGACGGCGGTTACCTGAACGATTGGAAATTCGGACAAAAAAATCTTGTAAGTATTTTTGAACGCCTGACGGGCGCGGGGGTCGATATTGTAGAGGTAGGTTTTCTCGATGCCCGCAGACCGTTTGATATCGAGCGCAGTATCATGCCCGATACATCATGCGTCGAAAAAATTTACGGCGGGTCGGACAAAAAGAATTCCATGGTGGTCGGAATGATAGACTTCGGAACCTGTCCGCTCGAAAACATTCAGCCCTGTTCCGAAAGTTTCCTCGACGGTATAAGGGTGATCTTCAAAAAACACCTCATGCACGAGGCGATGGAGTTTTGCCGCAGCTTAAAGGCTTTGGGATATAAGGTGTTCTCTCAGCTTGTTTCAATTACCGCATACAGCGATGATGATCTGCTTGAACTGACGAAGCTCGTCAACGATGTAAAGCCGTATGCGGTGTCCATGGTCGATACGTATGGGCTTCTTCACCCCGAGGATTTACTTCATTATTACGAAATTCTGGACGCAAACGTCGTCCCGGAGGTAAGGATCGGTTTCCACGCTCACAATAATTTTCAGCTGGCGTATGCAAATGCGCTGACTTTTCTCGAAAAAGAATCGCGGCACGACATTGTGGTAGACGGAACACTTTACGGGATGGGAAAGAGCGCGGGAAATGCTCCCCTTGAGCTTCTCGGAATGCGGCTTAACGAAAAGTACGGCAAGCACTATGCAATCGACCAGATGCTCGAAAGCATAGGGGAAAGTATAGCGAATTTTTACTCCAAGGTGCAGTGGGGCTACAAGACATTCTTTTATCTTTGCGCAAAGAACAAATGTCACCCGAGCTATCTCTCATATTTTGAAGAAAAGCAGAATTTCTCTGCCTCTAAGCTCGACCTTCTTCTGTCGCTTATCGAGCCTGAGGAAAAAAAGCTGCTTTACGACAAGGCGATTGCCGAGAAGCTGTATTCGGATTATATGTCGGGAGACTGTTCGGACCGTGAAAGCCTCGAGGCGTTTAAGAAGGAAATTGTGGGAAGAAAGCTGCTTGTCGTCGGTCCGGGGAAGAACATCAGGCTTCAGGACAGGAAGGTGCGCAGGTTTATAGAAAGCCGTAAGCCGTATGTCATATCGATCAATTATCTTCCGGAAAATATTGATGTCGACTGCGTTTTCGTTACCAACGCAAAACGGTATCACGATATGACGCTTTCACTGAAGGATTCGCACGCAAAAATTCTGGCGACGACCAATGTCGAATGCCGGAACGGAAAATTTGACTTTGTCGTCAACAGAAAGCCTTTGCTCGAAGTTAACGAAAAAATCATAGACAATTCCTTTTTGATGCTTGTAAAGCTTTTGCTCAACGTCGGGGTGAGTGAGGTCAGCTGTGCGGGACTTGACGGATATTCCGATAAAGAGGACAATTATTTCGACCCCGGTATGGAGTACTCATTCGCAAAGCGTGAGGCTTCAAACCTGAACTATCACATTAAAAACAAGATTGCCGAATTCAGAGAGCATATGAAAATAGATTTCATCACATATTCGGCATACGACCAAGTAGAGGATATTAACGGTGCAGCATTTTAAAACAGCGGTATTTGATTTGGACGGGACCTTGCTGGATTCTTCCGAAGGCGTGATCGCCTCGGTAAAATACACGATCGATAAATTCGGATTTCACCCGCTTGACGAAAAGGAACTCGGAATGTTTATCGGTCCTCCCATTCAGAATTCATTTGCAAGGGTATATGATCTGGAGGGACCTATTCTCCAGGATATTGCCACGGTATTTCGGGACAGATATAAGGAAGTCGATCTGCTTAAGGCAAGACCTTATGAAGGGATATACGATGTGTTCGGCGCGTTGCTTGAATGCGGCATAAAACCTGCGATTGCCACATACAAGCGACAGGATTACGCCATTACTATCCTTAAGCATTTCGGGTTTGATAAGTATACGGATATTATGTACGGCGGCGACCATGAAAACAAACTGAAAAAAAAGGATATCATAGAAAAGGCTCTGACAGCCTCCGGAGTGAGCGATCCCTCGGAAGCGGTTATGATAGGTGACAGCGATAATGATGCCGTCGGAGCCGCCGATATCAATATGAATTTTGTTGGAGTAACTTACGGATTCGGCTTCAGGACCGCGGAGGATGTCAATAAGTACAGGAACATCGGCGCGGCTTCCGATACGTCGGAATTGAAGCGTATCCTTATCGGAGGACATATATGAAAATCAAAGTTGCAAAATATATTTCGGAGTTTTTGGTCAATAACGGAATTAAGGACTGCTTTATGGTAACCGGAGGAGGTGCAATGCACCTTGACGACGCCCTCGGGCATCAGGAGGGGCTGCACTGTATATTCAATCATCACGAGCAGGGGTGTTCCATAGCTGCGGAAGGATATACGAGAATGACGGGGAAGCTTGCCGCAGTATGTGTTACAAGCGGTCCCGGCGGGACAAATGCCATTACGGGAGTGATGGGCGGATGGCTTGATTCGATACCGATGTTTGTGCTTTCGGGTCAGGTAAAGCGTGAAACGACGACCTGCTCATGTCCCGAGCTCGGATTGCGTCAGCTCGGGGACCAGGAGTTTGATATTATCGGTTCTGTTTCCAATATGACCAAATATGCGGTCATGCTGACCAATCCGTGTGAGACGGCATACCATCTCGAAAAAGCGCTTTATCTTGCACTCGACGGCAGAGGCGGACCGGTCTGGATCGATATCCCTCTTGACGTGCAGGGGGCGATGATCGAAACGGATGAGCTTATACATTTTTCTCCCGAGGCAGAGAGACCGTGGCGTGTTCCGGAAGTGAAAGATGAGACTGCATCCGTCATACTCGAAAAAATAAAAAACGCGAGAGCTCCGCTTATACTTGCGGGGACCGGAATACGTCTTGGCGGGGCAGAGAATGAACTGTTGAGGCTTCTCGATAAGCTGCATATCCCGGTCGTTACGGCGTGGAACGCAAATGATACGGTTTCCTTCGATAATCCGTATTTTGCGGGTATGCCCGGTACTGTGGGCACCCGTCCGGGCAATTTTGCCGTGCAGAACTGCGACCTTTTGCTCAGCCTCGGGTGCAGACTTAATATCAGAATGATCGGATACAACCATTTTGACTTTGCAAAAAATGCCTATAAGATCATAGTCGATATTGACCCGAGAGAGCTTGTAAAGCCCACGGTAAGACCCGATATGGCGATCAACGCCGATGTCAAGGACCTTCTGAACAAGTTGCTCGCACAGCCTTACGAGGTTCAACAAAAGCACGGTATGTGGGTAAAATGGTGTCGGGACCTGATAGGTAAATATCCGGCGGCACCGGAGGAATATCACAACGGCGGAAGCGGTCTGATCAATCCCTATGTTTTCATTGACAGAATGTTTGAAAACCTGCGGGACGATGACCGTATCATCTGCGGCAACGGAAGCGCCTGCGTGGTTACATTTCAGGCGTGCAGGATCAAACAGGGTCAGAGAATGTTTACAAACTCGGGTTGCGCCGCGATGGGGTACGGGCTTCCGGCGGCGCTCGGCGTTGCGGTTTCCGACAATACGAGGAGAACAGTGTGCATAGACGGTGACGGCAGCGTCATGATGAACGTTCAGGAACTCGCCACGATCGCTCACAACAGGCTCAACATAAAGCTGTTTATTCTGAACAACAACGGCTACCATTCGATCCGTCAGACACAGCGTAATCTTTTTAAACCGCCGTTTATCGGAATCGATTCGGAGAGCGGTATCGGTTTCCCGGATTTCGGGAAGCTGGCGGACGCGTTCGGAATTAAATATTTTTATCTGGACAGCGAGACGGAATGTGATGGTGTGCTTCGGGAGGCGCTTGACTGCGAGGGACCGTGCATTTGCGAAGCTGTTGTGGATCCGACGCAGAATTTTGCGCCGAAATCATCCTCAAAGGTATTGCCTGACGGACGTATAGTATCTCCGTCGCTTGACGACATGGCACCTTTTTTGCCGCGCGAGGAATTTGATAAGATTCATTATTGAGGTAGAACAATGAAACGGGTTGTTATTTCCGGCGCAACGGGCGCCATCGGTACCGCACTGACCAAGGAATTGATTAAATGCGGCACGGAAGTGCTGATACTTACAAGAAGGGATTCCGGGCGTCTCGGGAATATCGTACAGAGTCCTCTTGTCAGCATCAGATACTGTGCGCTTGACGAGCTTGCCGAAATCGAGAACGACACCGGAAAGAATTACGACGTTTTTTACCATTTTGCATGGGCGGGCGCTTCGGGTCCCGGCAGAAACGATATGTATATGCAGAGCGACAACATCAGATACGCGCTTGATGCGGTGGGGGCAGCAGAAAGATTCGGATGTTCCCGTTTTATCGGTGCCGGTTCCCAGGCGGAATACGGAAGATTTGAGGGCTTGCTCCGCGCCGATACCCCGACATTTCCCGAAACCGGTTACGGATACGCAAAGCTGTGCGCGGGGCAGATGACACGCGCATATGCGCATCAGCTGGGGATGGAACACGTATGGGTCAGGATCCTCAGCGTGTACGGACCTAATGACGGTGCACAGAGCATGGTCATGTCTACCATTGAAAAGTTGAGGGCAGGGGAGATACCCAATTTTACCAAGGGAGAACAGATCTGGGACTATCTGTACAGTGCAGACGCGGCGGAAGCGCTGAGGCTGCTCGGCGAAAAAGGGCATGACGGTAAGACATATGTTCTCGGAAGCGGAAACGCCAGACCTCTGTGTGAGTATATAGAGATAATACGTGATGTAGTATCCCCCGGCAGTCCGCTCGGATTGGGCGAGATCCCGTATGGGGAAAAGCAGGTGATGTATCTGTGCGCGGATACAGCTCCTCTGTCCGAGGATATCGGCTGGAGCGCCCGCACGGATTTTGAAGAAGGGATAAGATCCATAATCGCTTCCCGGGATGATATGTGACAGCAAGAATGCGCTGTAATTACGATACAGTGGGATGTAATATGACAGTGCGCTTTCAAGTCAAACAGAGAAAACATGGAGGGCAGGCTCCGGATGCTGTATCGGTGTTTCCGACGGAACACATGAATACTATTATGGAAATTCGGATTCAATTTCCGTTCTCTTAAATAATTGATTTCAGGGATTGCATAGATAATCTTCACTGAATAAAATATAATTAAGCTCCGAATGCGTTTGCATCTGAAACGCGTTCGGAGCTTTTGTATAACCAACAGAGAGCTTACCATTGCGGTCAGCACCAATAATTTGCGGTGCGGCAGACAAAGGAAAAAGGCTCTGAAAATCGACTTCAGTGTCTTGAGGTAAAGAAGTTAGAAAAAGATGCCATCGAACAATTGTAATGTGGATTTGAAACCGCAAAAAGTTGGTAGAGAGTGAATCGGTGTAAAGACGGTACGTTTATAAGCCGTTAGCTGATGCTAACGTAACCTTCGGATGTTCCCCAAAAAAAGGGCTAAAAACTGAGACCTTCTTTATTTTTTCCGTTCGTATCCCCAACATTCTCCGTCAAGAGATATTTTTTCTCTGTGACCTTTCAGATTATCCCCTTCGTTATCTTCCTTATAGTGTACGCAATCAATACACTTCTGTTCCACAACCTGCTTAAGACGAATATCATAATCCAAACGACAAAGAACGGTTACCTCAGCCTCGCTTATCTTTTCCATAGTCGCAATATTAACGTAAACTGACTTTGTCTCATCGCTAATAAAATACGGAAAAGCACAATTTTCAGTTTCAAAGCGCGTTAACTTAATAAAAGTATTATAATATTCATTTGCGTAGGCAATAAAATCCTCAATACAGAAAAAACCTTGAGGGTAATAATAGTAATCGTAGTCAATCTCAAGAATTTTCATTAACTTCTCCATATTTTTAAAGTATTAATTGTTTTTAATATGCCATATTTGCGGAAACAATGCAATGCCCATATCACTACCAACTCGCAAGAGCCGCCGGTTCCGCACCAAAAGTGGCTTTTTACTGTAAGCAGTATACCATAAATCTGCCCGATAGTCAAGTTGCTCGCGATACAGGATACAGATAGATTTTATGTATATGTTTTTTTCGAAAATATATTGACAA
>JBJDZF010000429.1:0-1933 GCA_051867855.1 Eubacteriales bacterium | reverse complement strand
TAAGCTACGAGATAACGGCTGTTACCATAGACCCTCATTTCGGCGGAAAAGCCGTTCCAGCAATATTCTTCTTCTGTTGCAACACTTATAAAGCCCCATGAGGCAATGTGCTTTTGAAGTGCTTGATACTTTGAGCCTTTTACACCTGTTCCGTTCACGAAAATGACAACGGGATATTTACTGTCTGATGTTGCCGCTTCACTCGGATAGAAAATCTCGTATTTCCCGAAGGACGACATAGCCGCGTTTTCAAAATATGAGACTTCATAGCTGCCGTTTTTTATGTACTTTGCTTCAAGCTCGCCATCGGTTTTGACCGTATCGGTGTAATTGTCGGGTACACTTGGTTTTTTCGACATATAAATAAGTAAAATCACTACCAAAAGAATTATTGCACCGACAATTATTCCGACAATTTTAAATGCTCTTTTCATACAGATCCTCCTTTTGCTTGACAAATTTGTTTATATATGATATATTTATATCATAATGATACGAAAGTATCTATATTATACCAACCACATATACATATGTCAACAATGTGAGCGGTATTTGATACTTTGAATGACTCAGAGTATCATAAAAAGGAGAAGCAATGGGAAGAAACAGCAAAACAACGGAATTTCTCAAGGAGTGCATGTCGGATGCATTACTCAGACTTATGGATGAAAAGGAATTTGCAAAAATTACAGCAGATGAGATAGTCAAGGTTGCGGGGGTGGGGCGTGCGACGTGGTTCCGTAATTTCAGCTCAAAGGAGGATGCAATACGTTATAAGCTTCGTATTGCGTGGGAGCGATATGCCGAAGAGCACAACCTTACCGAACGAAACAGGTTTGATATACGCAACGCCACATCATTTTTTGATTATAACGCCGGAATGCAGAAAACTCTCAAGACAATATACCGAGCAGGGCTTGATATGCTTGTATTTGATGTGTTTAAAGAGATCATGATAGAACCTCAGCAGGATCAACCGAATCAGTGGTACAGAGAAAAATTCTACGCCAATGGACTGTATGGCTTGCTTGACGGCTGGGTGCGCCGCGATTTTGCGGAATCACCGAAAGAAATGAGCAATATGGTTTTGCGTTTTGTAAAAACAAGCACGTTAGACTGATTCGGACAAAAAAGAAAAGCCCGTATCGATTCGGATACGTTGGCTTAGGTGTAATAAGAAACATTGAGAGATTGCAATACATATATTGCTTTATTTTGATGCTGCTTTATATTCTTCTCCCCAGCTTGACATTGCATCAAGTATCGGCTTGAGGCTTTGCCCCAATTCGGTAAGTGAATATTCCACTCTCGGCGGCACTTCGGCATACACCTTTCTGTTTACGAGTCCGCTTTCCTCCATATCACGCAGCTGTGCCGTCAGTACCTTTTGCGTTACACTGCCGATAGATTTTTTCAATTCACCGAAACGTTTTGTTCCCGGCATAAGGTCGCGCAATATCAGCACCTTCCATTTATCTCCGATAAGAGTAAGCGTTGTTTCGACAGGGCACGCGGGCAGCTCTTTATTTGTTTTTTGCTCGTTCATGTTTGATGACCTCCCACAATAGTATCAAAAAGCATATAACATCCTTATTATACCATACCTCCTTAATAATATCAATACGTTTGCTTTTTGATTTGCAAGTGCTGTAACAGTATCATTTCGGAAACTACACCACAATAAAGTGCGTACTTTACAAGTGAATTTTGATTTTGTATAATATGGTCGAAAGCAAAAGAGAACGGCCGTTCTTATGCTTGCAGTGTAAATATTACGGAGCAATTCATAACAAAAATTAAAGTGATCCGGAAATTAACGGATTGAAATTAAGGAGGAACTTAAAATGAAAATTGCAGTTATTTGTGCGAATGGAAGAGCAGGGAAGCTTATTGTCAAGGAAGCGGTCAGCAGAGGTTTGGATGTGACTGCAGT
>JBJDZF010000428.1:0-1949 GCA_051867855.1 Eubacteriales bacterium | reverse complement strand
CGGCTTTCTGAAAAGTGTGGGACTCGAGTATCTGACGCTTTCGCGTTCCGCAGGGACTCTTTCGGGAGGTGAGGCGCAGAGGATACGTCTGGCGACGCAGATAGGCTCGTCGCTTATGGGCGTGCTTTATATTCTCGACGAGCCGAGTATAGGTCTTCATCAGAGAGACAACTCAAAGCTGATAGCCACGCTCAAGCGACTTCGCGACCTCGGAAATACGGTCATTGTCGTCGAGCATGACGAGGAGACCATGGCGGAATCGGATTACATTGTGGATATCGGACCCGGCGCGGGAGTGCACGGCGGAAATGTCGTCGCGGCGGGGACTCCGAGGCAGATAATGGACGACCCCGCGTCGATAACCGGCGCATATCTTTCGGTTAGACGGCAGATACGTGTTCCTGCATCCCGCAGAAGCGGAAACGGCGCGTTTCTGTCTGTGAAGGGGGCAAGGGAACACAACCTGAAGAATATCGACGTGGACATTCCGCTCGGCTGCTTCGTATGCGTCACGGGCGTTTCCGGCTCGGGCAAATCGTCGCTCGTCAACGGGATAATCAATCCCGTGCTTTCAAATCTTCTCAACGGCGCCGTGAGGTATGCAAGCGGATATGACAGAATCGAGGGCGCGGAAAATCTCGATAAGGTGATCGACATAGACCAGAGTCCGATAGGCAGAACGCCGCGCTCAAACCCTGCGACGTACACGGGGCTGTTTACCGATATCAGAGAGCTTTTCGCCCGCACCTCGGACGCAAACGCCAAGGGCTTCAAAGCGGGCAGATTCTCCTTTAACGTCAAGGGCGGACGCTGTGAGGCGTGCGAGGGTGACGGAGTGAAGAAGATCGAAATGCACTTCCTCCCCGACGTTTACGTCACGTGCGATGTGTGCCACGGAAAACGCTATAACAAGGAGACGCTCGAGGTCAGATACAAGGGCAGGAATATCTCCGACGTGCTTGAGATGACGGTGGAGGAGGCGCTCGGATTTTTTGACGGTATACCGAAAATAAAGCAGAAGCTGCAGACTTTGTTTGACGTCGGACTCGGGTATATCAAGCTCGGTCAGTCCTCGACCTCAATGTCAGGGGGAGAGGCGCAGAGGGTCAAGCTCGCGACGGAGCTTGCGAGAAGAAGCACCGGAAAAACGCTGTATATTCTCGACGAGCCCACCACGGGACTGCATACGGCGGATGTGGCAAAGCTCATTGAAATACTTCAGAGACTTGTCGACGCGGGAAACACGGTGCTTGTCATAGAGCATAATCTGGACGTAATCAAAACCGCCGACTATATAATCGACCTCGGTCCCGAGGGCGGAGACGGCGGCGGAAATATCGTGGCTGTCGGAACGCCGGAGGAGCTTGCCGATAATAAATATTCATATACCGGTGTATATTTGAATAAAATTATGAATATGTTCAAGGACATCACTCCTTCAAAATAGAATTTTATGTGCAACAGTAATATGAAATGTGTCTCAGACAACCTGCCTGATGCGGCAAAACGACAAAAAACGCAAAATATTCATTTGAGTATTGACAAATGAATATTTATGCGCTATACTATTGGGGTAATTTGAGATTTACATTTTCTTGAAACAGGAGGATAAATCATTATGAAGAAAATAATATCGCTTATTATGGCAATACTCATGCTCTCTGTTATGGCGGTGTCCTGCGCAAAGGACAAGGAAAGCACGGATACGACGTCTGAGAGTGCGTCCGCCACTGTTGCGGAGAAGAAGCCCGTACTCAAGATGGCGACCAACGCCGAGTTTCCCCCTTACGAGTACTATGACGACAACGGTAAGATCGTAGGTATTGACGCCGAGATCGCGGCGGCAATAGCCGAAAAGATCGGTATGGAGCTCGTTATCGAGGATATGAAGTTTGACTCGATAATCACTTCTGTCAAGACCGGAACCGATTATATCGGTGTTGCCGGAC
>JBJDZF010000427.1:0-1951 GCA_051867855.1 Eubacteriales bacterium | reverse complement strand
CAAGTCAAGAGACGACCGAGACGAAAGATAACGGTAAAATAGCGCGGTGAAATTAAGACGCACGGACAGCAGACTCAATTCTGCTGTCTTACATAATAATTGTGATAAGAAGGGGGGTTAGAGTACGCCAACCTTTTTACATAGTCGAGAAGATTTGCACCTGGATCTTCTCGGCTTTTTCTATTTCAGAGAGGAGGAAGGAGTGCGATGAAATATGGTGTAGCAGTAAGAATAGAGCAGACCGGATATATCGAAGTCGAAGCCGATTCGGAGTCAGAAGCAAAGGCAAAAGCTGAGGAAGCCGTGTCAGAAGAACGTATCCTGTATCACGAAACCGAAGTGAAAGAATGCAGGATAGAAGGATATTTTTGAGGAAAAAGAGGTGAAAAGAGTGAACAGGAACAGACCTAAAACTGCCGTAGAACTGAACGAAGAACTGTATTTTAAGTTGGCAGGTGAACTTGCGGATTATCGGGAAGAACTGCTTGCAATGAGTCCGGATGAGATACTGCAATGCGTCGAACGATATGTGATTTTCAGAGATATTGTGGATTGTCTTGAGGTACGGGATATTTCAGCAAAACATGCGGAACAGCTTTTGAAAACAGAAAATGTACTCGATGCAATTTTCGTAAAGTGGGAAAATCTCAACAGCAAACACATGGATCGTATCAAAGAAGCTATTGAGTGTAAAGCAAATGAGATAGGGAGAGAAGAAAATCTCATTGAACTCAAAGCGAGAAAAGCACGAGACAGAGATGCGCGGTAAAGTATGCCTTATTTATCTCAAGAAACAATAGCAAAGGCGAGAGAAGTGGATTTGTTTTCCTATCTCAAAGCGACCAACCCAAACGAGCTTGTCAAGTGCGACGGAAATGAATATTGTACACGCACACACGACTCGTTGAAGATATCAAATGGCAAATGGTTTTGGTGGTCAAGAGGTATCGGAGGCACGTCAGCTCTCGATTATCTTGTGAAGGTTTGCGGTGTGGATTTTGTATCGGCGGTTGAAGCGGTGCTTGGCAAGGCGGTAGAGATACCGTCTTTTGTTTTGCCTGAAAAGAAGAAAAGCTACGAGCGTTTGTATGTTCCCAGACACAGCTTTTCTTGTACTCATGCAAAGAACTATTTGCTGGACCGTGGCATCGACGAAGCTATCGTTGACGAATGTATCGGGCAAAAAATGATTGCAGAGAACTCAAAAAACGGTGCGGTATTGTTTCTCGGTTACGATGAAAAAGGAGTGCTGAAGCATTGTTGTTCACGCGCGACGGATGGCAGTTCGGGCAAAAAGGATATGGCAGGGAGCGATAAAAGATACGCTTTCGGGCTTGCAACCAACGATGAAAATCTCACGGTCAGAGTGTTTGAAAGCGCGATAGATCTTCTGTCTTACGCAACGATGTTGAAGGAGTTGGGAAAGGATTACCGAACGGAAAACCTCATATCCTTGTCGGGAATTTATCTTCCGAAAGATCAAATCGAAGAAACCAAGATACCGATGCCGCTTGAACACTATCTTGCCACGCACCCAAACACAAAGAAGATCAGTCTTTACCTGGATAATGATTTCGCGGGACGGAGAGGTGCTGATGCCCTGCAAGTTATTCTCGGAGGAAAGTATGAAGTCAGATTCATTCCTCCGCCTGCCGGTAAGGACTACAACGATTATCTTATGACAAAAAAACAAATTCAAGTTAAATGCGAAAGGAAAGAGACACGTGAAAATTCAGATCAAAACAGATGAAGTCAGCAAGGACACGAAGAACCATTTGAAGTTCAAGAAGAAGCTCCGCAAGATGCTGATGCAGAGAGAGTCCAACCGTTTGCACGCCAACCGTATCAACGGTATCATTGATTCTTTTGCGGTCTTTGATCCGTTGCTCGATTGGAAATTCCGTCCTGTATGCGGATGTGAACTCAAAGGAATGGAGGGCGTTTATTACAA
>JBJDZF010000426.1:0-8473 GCA_051867855.1 Eubacteriales bacterium | reverse complement strand
TATTAAGGGGATTGCCACACCAGTGACATCGGTCACTGGTTCGCAATGACCTTTTTAGAGACTTTTTTGACAGACTGAGATTTGTCATAGATGACAAATCTCCATACGCTAGTCCAGGTATTCCGAGTGATACGTTTTTCCTTCAAGCGTTTTCCATATCACACTGTCGTTCAGCAGGATCATATAACCGTTTTGGCTGTCCGCTTTTGGAATGGAAACTGAACCGGGATTGAAATACATATTATCATTCCCGAATCTTTCCCATGCCGGAATGTGCGTATGACCGTGAAGTAAAATATCACCCGGCTGAATTGGCGGGAGAGAATTCATGTGAAAACGGTGGCCGTGCGTAGCATAAATAAGACGATTTTCAAGGGGCAGAATACAATAATCAGCCATAATCGGAAACTCCAGAACCATCTGGTCAACTTCCGTATCGCAGTTACCTCTGACACAAAGAATTTTGTTCTTATTCTCATTCAGCATTTTGATAACTTCCCTGGGCGCATAATCTTTCGGAAGGTCATTACGGGGACCATGATACAGAATATCGCCCAAAAGCAGCAGTCTGTCTGCCTGTTCCGTTTGAAAAGCTTCCATCAGCTTCCGGCACCAGTAAGATGAACCGTGAATATCCGAGGCTATCATCAGTTTCATAAAATCTCGCTCCTTTTTCTGTCGTGTAGCGTTTTCATGCACTTTATATTCTTCCGAAAAAAGCATTATGCGCTCCCTTTCTGGAGGTTTACATAAGATTTGAAGAAGTCTCTATAAAGAGCTTCTCATCGACTCTGTATTTCATACAGGGTCTGCCGCCGGTCTCATAGTTCATTCTTCCAACCACCCTGCCGGCTTCCGCAAGGTAATTCATATATCTTCTTACTGTGACACCGGTTAAACCTATCTTCCTGGCTATCTCATCACCCGTCAGCCATACACCCTTGTTTTCTTTAAGATACTCCAATATTAACTGCAAAGTTTTTTCCTGTATTCCTTTGGGATACAACTCTTCCTTTTTACGAGTATTATCAATAATATGGTCTATGCTCGTTTGATTAAGCATATCCAGATCCCTGAGCGCGTTATTCTGTGCGGCATATTTTTCGAGAGCTGTTTGAAACCGCTCGAATGTAAACGGCTTAACAAGATAATCAACAATACCAAGCTGCATAGCTTCTTTGAGAGATTTCCGATCATTTGCTGCGGTTACCATGATAGCATCCACCGTTATTTTATGGTTTCTGATGGCACGCAGCGTTTCAAGTCCGTCCATGTGAGGCATATACACATCAAGCACAAGCAAATCAACCTCGTTTTTTTCTAAAAATGCCAAGGCACTTTTGCCATCGCTGCATTTTCCAACGACTTTGAAGTCTTTGTTTCTGTTGACATATTGCTCGTTTATCATTGCGACCATAGGATCGTCTTCAACAATTAAAACTTTGTACACGTTATTTCTCCTTCGTGAAACTAACAGAGAAAGATGTTCCTACCCCTTCTTGAGATTCAACAGTAATCTTACCGCCATAATTCTCAACTATGGATTTTACCTGAAAAAGGCCCGTTCCTCTGTCCTCGCCTTTTGTAGAATATCCGTTCTCAAAAATCAAATCCAAATCTGATTCACAGATACCTTTTCCGGTATCGTCTACTGTAATCAGGACTGTGCCTGGGCGTGAATAAATTCCGAATACCAGTTCTTTTTTTCCTTGATAATCAATGTCTTCATTCATGGCGTCAAAAGCATTGTCCAGTAAATTTCCAATTACCGTAACCAACATTCCTGACGGCAGATTCATATCCGCCGATGAATAATAACTGCCCTCACGCAGAACAAAACTAACATTCAGTTCAGCAGCCCGGGCAATTTTTCCTATCAGCAGAGCCGCTACTGAAGGTTCATTGACCGCGTTCATTATCTTACTGATATTTTCCCGCTGCACCATTGTAATGTTCTGAATATACAAAGTTGCTTCCTCATACATTCCCATCTGAATCAATCCGAGAATCACATGGAGTTTGTTGGTGAAATCGTGGTTATTCGCTCTCATCGAATCTACAAGATATCGCGCGCCGGACAAATCTTCCATCAGTTTTGTATATTCGGCTCGGTTATGCAGTATGGCAATCACACCGGCGACCTGATCATCTTCCTGTATCGGCACACGGTCAAGAATAATATCATTTTTGCTAAGGCTGACATTAAATTCTTTATCTCCGTTTTGAATCGTATGTGACAGAATTTCATCTCCGAGGGAATCAATGTTCTGCCCGACAAGCGCCGCGGATGAATTTCCGCAGAGCATACGCGCAGCGGAAGCATTTGAAAACTGGATAATTCCGTTGCCGTCAACCGCGATAATGCCCTCTTCCAGCGTTTCAAGAATGTTGTCCCGTATTTTGTACATTGCGCTGAATACATCCGGTTCATAGCCCATTAAGCTCTTTTTGATGCTGCCTGAAAGTTTCCCCGCAATGACCAGCTCGATCAGAAGCGCAACAACTGTAATCAGGAAGAATATCGCAAATATCTGAACAGTTTCGAGCTTGATGTTTTTCATCAACATAATTGCCATTGCAAAACCAATGTATTCGCCGTCATTATTATAAATTGCCGCATACGCTCTGCGTTGACTGCCAGAAGGGCCTGTTTCATTTACAGTATAGTACTCCTTCGACTCTTTAAATTCGGGTAGGTTTCCATCGTATTTTGTGTTTATTAAAGAGTGGTTAGAGTGGTATATGCGAATACCGTATTTATTTACTACAGAAATAACATCTATATCATCGAGCGCTTCTTTTAACGTATCAAGACGGCCTGTCAGTAAAGATACATCTTCATCATTCGCATAACCGCCATCTGTCAAAAGCGAAGAATTTGCAATCGCGTCGGCCACATTTTGAAGATTTTGATCCCGCTTTTTGGTTTCAAAATGAATGTTTATCGTGATTCCGGCAACACAGAGCATGACCGCAAGTGAAACAATAAGCACAAGCTGCGTCCTGAAAAACTTTTGCTGTATATTTTTCAGTGTGACTTTTTTGTTTTCCGTTTGCCGCTGCTTTAGATTCTTCTCTCTCATTTTTCATATCTCCCGACGCAGTTTACATCGAAAATAATCTTTTATTTGAGTAATTTTACCAGAAAGCAAGTCATTTTTCAATGAAATTACCTTTTGAAAAGACTTATAAAAGTTAAAAAAATGAAACAAAGCAGAAAACAGTGTTTGTATTTTTATTAAAATTGTCTTTTCTGATTTCGGTGGTTATTATACTCGCAGAATCAGAAGCAACCAAAAGGAGAATAATTATGGGATCAATTTTAGAAACAGTCATGCTCGTCTGCTTTGGCTTTTCCTGGCCGTTAAATGTCATCAAAGCCTACAAAGCCAAAACATCCAAAGGGACAAGCCTTCCGTTCATCCTTCTGATTATCGGCGGATATGCAGCAGGTATCAGCGCAAAGCTAATTACAGGGCAGATAAACTATGTGTTAATTGCTTATATTTTGAATCTGGCAATCGTATTGCTGAATCTGTTTGTTTATTTTCGCAACGCGTCGCTGGACAAAAAGCGGTCACAGGGAATTGAGGTGTGAAAAGTGTTGGAAAAAGAAGAAAAGAGATATCGGCTGCTCAATGGCATTGCTAATCAAGGGGGAATTGTGATTTTCGGTGGAAAAGAAGATCTGAACATTCCCATCGGAGAATTGAAACAGGCTTTTCCCATTGAACAGGAAATATTCAACAGAAGTGTTGAAGGCCTTTCGGTGACAAATGCTGTTGACATTTATGACAAATGCGTTTTACCGCTTGCTCCCGAAACCGTACTGATTCATATTGGTGAAGCGGATATAAAACTGTTTGAAAATGACTCCGCAGCGTTCGATAATAAATACCGCGAATTGATCGCTCATATCAGAACGGGAAACAAGGATTGCCGTATCGTAGCGGTTTCTCTCAAAAACTACGCTGACAATCCACTGATAAGCGAAATTAACAGGCATTTGACCTACTTGGCAGATTCCGAGCGATGTGAATATTGCGATATCTCAGTCAAAAAATTATGGAATCCAAAAAGCACGAAAGACGCAATTTCTTTTGTTTACTCCACGGGATTTGTTCATCCTCTCAAAAGCAAACGGCCGATATATGATCTTGTAAAGATACTGTTTTGCTGTGACGCATAAGACATATTTACAAGATATCAAAAAAATAAATATAAACACGCCCTGCTTTCAAACCAAATGCCATGACATCAATGCTTTTCGCCACATGACAGTGGGGCAAATCCCACCGCAGCAGCGATTGCCAATAAACCACAAATCAACGACTCAGCAGAATTCCGCGTGGAATAACCTGACTCGATTATATTTTCCAACCGACTGCCTGCTCGCGTCCGCTGATAAAGCTGCGGTAAATCCCTTTTTCATTCATCAGCTCTTTGTGTGTGCCGCGCTGTACGATTCTTCCGTTATCAACTACCAGAATCCGATGCGCTTGCGTTAAGGTCAGGTTTTATACAAGTGCTGCTCCGAGGGCTTTACAGGAAGCCGTCGCTTCATCGTCCGGTGACTCATTGCAGATAACGGAATCACAGGCGAGAACGGCTCCGTCGGAAATACAGGTTTTCTCCCAGTTGCGCATCCATTCACCATCGCCCCAACCGTAAGAGCCGAACAGCGCGATTTTCTTGCCCTTCAGTTTTGCTTCACAAGAGGTAAACATCGGCTCAAATTCGCTCTCTTCAAGCTGTTCAGATCCCATGGACGGGCATCCGAAAGCAATTGCGTCGAAGGAATCCATCATTGATTCATCGAATTCTGCTGCCGTCAGCATGACACCCTCGGCGCCTTTTTCTTTTACGCCCTCGCACACGGCGGATGCCATAGCCTGAGTGTTTCCGGTTCCGCTCCAATATACTACCGCTATTTTGCTCATGTTGTGTACCAACCTTTCTTAAAAATTCATATATCAAACGGCAACAGCAAGCCGTTCAACAGGCCTTCCTTTTGCAAACATCGTGCAATAAATATCCGTACATTTTTTATACTTTGCGAAAAGCTTCTTCGCGGCGGCTTCATCTCCGTAAACCTTCCAGCACCCAATGCATTTGCAGCCTTCTGCTTTGTTTTCAATGAATCCGCAGACATCCTCAGGCGGATAGCCGAGAAACAAGCCGATTTCGTGGGGAAACTCATCCTTTTTGCCCAGTCTTTGTATTAACTGAGCAATACAACGCTCCGGTGTTCCCGATTCATACCCTCGTTCCTTCAGAAGCCTGCAGGCGGTATCGTTTTGGAAATCCTGACAAAGCCGAGAGGGACGGTAAACATATATTAACGCGCGATTGTTCCTGTAACGCAGAGGCAGAACCCGAAGCCCCTTTTTTACAAGGAGCCCGTTCAGCCTGCGCACATCCGATTTCATGCTCTCCGCATTTTCAAAGGAACAGGTAAACATATTTCCCGTTTTCAAGCCGGCAAGTGTGGGCGAACAATGGCGTATCAACAATTCTTCTGACATCTGTACCGCCTCCTTATCTGCAGCTTGCGGTGTGTTCTTCTAAAATGTTTTTTAATGCACTTACAGTGCTTGCGTGAGAACAGGCAATCCGTACATTTTGCCCCTCTGTTTTTCCCGATGCGCAGCCTATCATCTTGTGAGAAACGGTATTGGTAAACAGTACCGGCAGATCGAGGTCTTTTAACCCTCCTAAACTTTTTGAATATTCCGCTGCTCTACATTGATACTCGCTGCACGGATTTTTATATTGACGGATCATACATTTATTTCCGACGGCAATGACAACGCTCATTTTACATCTCCTTTCATACGGTTAGCGTCTGCTAACCTCCGGTGAAAAGCAAACGCCTTACAGCGGCGTCTTTGTTATTATTATATTTTAAAATTTGAGCCTTATCTGCTCAGAAAAGGCGGAATCAGGCTCCATTTGGACAAAAACGCTTATTCTTTTTACGGCTTCGGTATTCCGTAGGTGTCATTCCTTTTACGGTCTTAAAGGCGTTTGCAAACTTGCTGCCGTTGTCGTAACCGTGTTCACCTGAGATTTCAAGTATAGTTTTGTCGGTGTATTCAAGCATATATGCCGCTGACTCCATTTTCAGCGCTCGGATATAGGAATAAAATGAAACGCCGTAAACCGCCTTGAAAGCAGTTTTGATCTGTGTTCCGGAAATATGAAAGCAGTCGGAAAGCTGTTCAAGTGTGATACGGTCATCCATATGCCCGGTCAGATATCCGCTTATCTCTTTTGCAAGCGTTACCTGGGTGTCGGAAACAACGCGGGTGTTGTATTCGTCCTGCCTCAAATCCATAGCACTCAAAAACAAAAGCAGTTCTAAGGTTTTAATTTTCAAATAGCCGGTTCTTATTTTTTCGTCAACTGAGTATATTTCAGAAAAAATATGCTCGAAAGAAGGGTTGGATCGGGCAATAAAACATTGTTTTGCTTTGCAGAACTTCTCTGCAAGTGATTTCGGTTCAACATTAACATCGTCCAAAAAGCAGGATAAGCATTTCGGCGTGCGGTCAATATCAATGAGAACAGATATGCCGTGATAATGCCCGATGGGGAAATAGGAAGCTCCCTTTATATCTCCGGCCCTTACAATGAAAATATCGCCGGGAGTTATGTAGCAGAACTCATCCCGCAGATGAAATTCCATACGCCCTTCGCGGCAATGGCAGATTTCAAGCACATTGCCGTCTGCGTTTTCTACCGGTTCAAGACTTTGAATGTGTATATTGTTATAAACAAGTTTTATCCCCAGGAAAACCTGATGCGAGATAATTTGAATACGGCTGTCGTTTTCGGTTATTACCGGGGGCAAACTGTTTTCTTTTATATCCTGATTCTTTTCACAACAATATGCCTTCATAATTTCCTTTATTCCGCGCCTTTCAGCGCCTCAACCATATCAATCTTCCTGTTCTTTCTCGCCACTAAAAGGCTGACAAGGACTGACATCCCCACAGTCAGAAGTATGCTCACAAGGTAAGTCGAAATATTGATGACTGTTTTCATTTCGTATTCCGAGGCAAGGGCGTTTATCAGATAATCAAGAACCCCGGCTCCCAGCGGAATACCGATTGCAACGCCGATCAGCGAGATCCACAGATTCTGCCCGATGAGCAAAGCCCCGATTTTTCTGTCTTTAAAACCGACAACCTTCAGCGTCGCCATTTCACGGTATCGCTCGGTATAGCTCATAACGCCCAGGTTATACAGCACCACCACACCCAACACAACTGCCGCAATTATCAGAATCAGGATCATCAGATCCATCAGCTCCAGAAAGCTGTCGAAGGAATCAATAATCGCCTGCTTGGACTGCACACCTGCAACCGCACTGTCTGAGGCGATATTCTCCTTTGCTGTTTCGGTATATATTGCGTTTACGGTATACGGCAATCCGATACTGTCGGCATACTCGGGAGAGATTACCATATTCTCTGACACTGAACGGATAATACCGGCAACCTTCAATGTGTAGGTTTTGTCGGAACCGTAAGGACTGACAGTAAAAGAATCCCCTTCGGAAAGGTCAAATTCTTTTGCCAGGCGCATACACAGATATGCGCCGTTGTCTTTTATTGTCGCAAAGTTATTGTCTTCATCGGGGAAGCGAACCAATTCCCCCGGCGTATGATAAATATCGAGAGATACTGCTTTTTCCTCAACCTGAACGGCCACCGAAGCACTGTAGTCGCCGTTATACATCGTAATAAGCTCCTCGGTCTGTTCCGCCGTTGCCTGCTCCGAAAGATTAATGCGGGAGCTGTAATGGATCGCCTCACCGTAATACATATCCAAAAACGTATTCATAGTATCGCCCATACCCAGTGCGGCAACAACGATAACGGCGCACCCGACAACACCGATCAGGCTCATTACGGTTCTGGATTTATGGCGCATACTGTCACGAAGATTCCATCTCGCGCCAAAGCCCAGGCTTTCCCAAAGCGCGGTTTTCTCAAGCAACAGTTTTTTCATTTTTTTCGGTGCGTACGGACGAAGCGCCTCAGCCGCAGTACCTCTGAGCATCTGCCGCACAGAAAGGAAACCGATCAATGTCAAGGAAGCAAGGATCAGAATCATGATAACAACACAGAACCGAGGCAGATACAGCTTCCACTGCGGTATATCAATGTAGGTCGCCATCATACCGTTCGGATTCAGGATAAACCACGCCACAAAATAGCCTAACGCAGTTCCCAAAACTGTTCCTGTGATTCCAATCATAAAGGCATAGGAGGTGTAATGGCGCAAAATCCTTTTGTCCTTAAAGCCAAGCGCCTTCAGCGTGCCGATTTGTGTTTTTTCCTTTGCGGCGAGCCTGTGCATGGTGGTGACCATAGTCAGTACAGCAATTAACAAAAACAGTACGGGAAGAACGCTTCCCATTGTTTTTCCTTCTTCTATCTCACCCTGCGGACCGGCATACGAAATA
>JBJDZF010000425.1:0-8487 GCA_051867855.1 Eubacteriales bacterium | reverse complement strand
CAATAGCCCTCTCCGACATAATCGGGGAATCTGAGCGCCATCTTCTCTCCCACAGCTATGCGATAATCATTGACGCTGAAGCCTTTTCCGTCTTCATATTCCGCCTCTACCGTCACTGTTACAAGCAGATTGTACTTATCGGGGTAAACGGAAAGCACACCCGCTTTATTCTGTTCGTCATATTCAAGCTCGCTGTATCGTGTGTCGAAATCCACCGCGGCAACGCTTCCGAGAGAATATTTGGAAACCGAATCCACTACGGTATTCCCTTCCTTTATCATCTCGATGTATTCTCCGTCAACACCGGTAAATTCCACCGTATACTGTATCCGCTTCGTCACTCCGCCGGAGGAAAATTTTCCGGAAAACAGCGTCGGTGAAAAAATGTTGATAACGACCGCTGCAACAAGTAAAATTATCAGTATTATCAGGACATCAATAAAATTGAATTTTCTGCCCTTGGCATCAGCCGTCGCGGCAGCTTCGTCACTATGTTTATTCCACATAAAAAGACTTTCCTTTCTATAAAAAGCAACCGTCAGTCAATATCGATGTCCGCGCAGGTCGCGTCGAAGTTCTGAACCACACGGTGACGCTTCTTCTGCTCGTTCCCGACCCGTATATATGCGCATCCGATCCCGAGCACCGCCCAAAAGGCGAAGAACACCCGATAATCGTACCATATATAATCGAACATCCCCATGATCAGAGCGCCCGCCACGGCACAGAGCGCGGCGTCCGCCATCAGCGAGGAGATCCGGCTCTGCGGAGCCTTGAAATACTCAAAGCTCTTTTGCACATAAAGAAACATGGAAATAAGGAATACCGCAAGTCCGGTTATGCCCATTCCGAACATTATCTGCAAAAACAGGTTGTGGCTGTGCTCTGCCGCCTCCATTCCCGCATAGGCATACAGCGGATAAACTTCCGCAAACGCAGAGGTTCCGAATCCCACACCGCCCACCGGATTGTCAAGCGCGGCGCGGAGAGAGGCCCGCCAGGTATATATTCTGTAAAACGTGGAGGAATCGGAAATATCTCCGATACTCCCGAAGCGTCTGATGACATTTGACGGAAGGAGTATAGGCAAAAGGGGAATTGCCAGGCAGAATACAAGAATAAACTTCGGGGTCTTTTTGGAACAGATGAGTAAAAACAGAAGTGCGACGGCAATCATCGCCAGCCATGCTCCACGACACCATGTAAAGACCGCGCAGATAACGATTGAGAGCACCGAGAAGGCTCCGAGAAATTTCCCCTTACGTGTACGGCTTCTTGCCGTGAGAGAGAGTGCAAACGGGAAGATGATCGCAAGGTAAAAGGCGAGGACATTCGGATTGTCAAAAAACGATACCGCTCTGCCCTTGATGTCGGAAAAATACCTCATATCCTGCCATCTGGTATCGAGCGTCCCGAAAATATACTGAAGGATCCCGTACAGGGCGGTGATCACAGCTGAGCTTACCAGTGCCGTGACGCATCTGTCAAGCCACACTGTCGTACGCATCATATTTACAACAAGGAAATAAATCAACATCAAAGCGCAACACACGAGTGCAGATTCGAGCGACAGCTTGCCGCCCGTCGATATAATCCCCGAAAGTGCGAGCATCACCGCAAAGGCAATCACCGCAATATCGAGGATTTCAAATCTGATTATCCTCTTTCCGCGTATGAGCTTGATGAGGTATCCGAGAGCGCAGATCAGAACGAGTCCCGTCAGTACCGTCGTTCCGTTGTCAAACGCGGCAAAGAACGGCAGCATGAACAGCGTGGCAACAACTCCGATTTCCGGGGTGGCAATTATCAGCGCCGAGGCAAGCACAAGCGCCGCCGCGACACAGATCGACAGAGGTGAGACGAAAAGCGTTGCAATTCCAAACAGCATCCCGAGAATAATTGACATATTTGTCTTTAATCTGGAATGCCTGACCGGGATATCGAAGCTCTCCTCGCGGAATCCGAACGCATTGTCCAGAACAAGCACGGCTATCCTGCTTCTCCCGAGCGTCTGCGCTATGCTTTCTCTTGAAGTAAGCATCGGCATTGCAGCGAGTATAAAAATGACGCCGGTGATGATAAATCCGGGGTCTGACGCTTCAAACACCGGAACTATCTGCCTCAAGAAGTAAACAAGAACGGTGTAAAGACCCGATGAAAGCAGGAAATTTCCGCAGACCTTGAGCGACGTACTGAGCAAAACATCCGACGCATCATCCAAAAATCCCAGTATCCTGCTTCGCTCAAACGCCTCGGAAAGTGTGCGGCGTACGCTGCGCATATATTTTCTCACTTTGCCGCTGCCGCTGAAATACGTTTTCACCGCTCCGCGCTCAAACGCCGCCTGCTCTGCGGAATACGCGGTAAATATCCTGCCGAAAAGTCCGCCTGCCAGTGCGCTGTAAAACGCAGACGCTATACGGTCGAAAAACGCCATAATGACACTTCCGGTAAAGTAATACGAAAGTCCGCGCCTCTTTTTTTTCTCATGTCTTACGCGCCCCGAGCTCTCCTTGGGGGAATCGACATTTCCGCTGTCCATTTTCCGACCTCCTTTCCCATGCCCGATATTGATCGGCTCCGCCGCCACGGTTACTTATTTTTTAACATTATACGAAGCTTTGTATTTTTCATAGATATCCGGGCGCATACGCTCGGTCAGCTCCTGTGACCGTTCACGCCGCCACCTGTCGATATTGGCGTGATTTCCCGATATCAATACGTCCGGTACCACAGCACCGTGATACTCGTAAGGTCTCGTATACTGCGGGTATTCGAGCAGACCGCTCGAAAGGCTCTCTTCCTCATGACATTCCGGCGCTGCCAGAACCCCCTCAACGAGTCTCGAAACTGCGTCAACCACGATACACGCGGGGATCTCCCCGCCCGTCAATACGAAATCTCCGACGGAGACCTCCTCATCGACAATCTCGTCTATTATCCTCTGATCCACGCCCTCATAATGTCCGCACAGAATTACAAGATTGTCATAACGCGAAAGCTCTCTCGCCTTATCCTGATCGAATATTTTTCCGCGCGGAGACATATAGAGAACGCGGCGGCTCATTCCGCTCCTCTGTGCGTCGGCATCGCGACAGACGGCGCAGAAGCAGTTGTATATCGGCGGCGCCATCATAAGCATTCCCTTTCCGCCGCCATAAGGGGTATCGTCGACGCGCCTGTGTTTATCCTCGGTAAAATCGCGTATATTATGGCACTTCACGGAAATAGCGCCGTTCTTCTGTGCCCTTCCGATCACGCTCTCACCCAGTACCGTTGAAACAAGCTCGGGAAAGAGCGTCATAATATCAAATCTCATGTCAGATCAACTCTCCGCAAAATCCCCGTCGAACATCCCGGGTATCGGACGGACAAACACGCCCTTCCCGATCTCTACACGGTCGATAAACTCATCGACCGCAGGTATCATGACCTCACCCGACGGGGTGTCGACCACATATATGTCCGACGCACCGCGGTTGATAATATCCGCAAGCCTGCCGTATTTTTTCCCGTTTTCCGCATCCACCACGTCACACCCGATTATATCGGCGATGAAATACTCTCCCTCGCGCAGTCCGAAATCCGCGCGCGCCGCATAGACGACGGTATTTTTCAGAGCGAGTGCCGAGTCCATGTCGCCGACTCCGTCAAGCTCCATTATGACGAACTGTTTGAAAACGGAGGCTCTTATGACCCTGTATTCGACGGCGTCCTCACCCCGGAAAACGAATATCCGCCTCATGGACGCAAGCTTCTCGGGAGAATCGCACCAGGACTCCAGCTTGAGTGCACCGTGACACCCGTGAGTGTTTATTATTTTTCCACATTCTATACAGGCGCTCTTATCCATCGCTACCTCCGGAGATATTCTCCGCGCGTGCGGAACGCTCCCGCGGAAATATTATATATAGTTTAGTATAACACAAACAGAGCATTTTTTCAACAGTTTTGGCAATTATTTTGCCGGATGCGCGGAACGTTACGATAAGAATTCTTTTTCGGGTCCGACAGCAGTGCAATGCACTGAAGCCGAAAAAGCAAAAAAGAGTCCGTCGGAAGCCCGACCAAAAATAAAAAGGCAAAACGGACAAAATATTTACAAATAATTGTTGTTTTTTTCCTCGTGTTATGGTATGATATATTAAAATATGTTTTGGAGGAACAAGGATGTTCGGAACTCTTGCAATTACGGATTACATCGGCACGTTTGCCCTTATTGCCGTTATGTTTGTCGCGCTCTATTTCTTCATGATAAGGCCCCAGAAGAAACAGGAACGCGAAATAAACAATATGAGGGATAACCTCAAGGTCGGAGACGAAATAACCACCATCGGCGGAATTATCGGAAAGATCGTGAGCATCAAAGAGGAGACTCTCATGCTCGAAACCGGTCACGACCGCACGAAAATAAGGATCCTCAAGTCCGCAGTGAGATGTGTGGATGTCCACGCAGAGGACGCGCAGGACTGATGCGATCAAAAAATTCGGGGTGCGCAGATACTGTATACATTCTGCCGCCCCGGATTTTTTATGCGACCTGTGACACCTCTGAATATTGACTTTTCGGGCAAAATAGTTTATAATTATGGGTAATGTACCGTGTACACTCCGACACCGCAGCTCACATACAGCGAAGGGCGGACGGTCAATATATATACAGATATTATCTGCCAAGGAGGTTAGCGTGAAAGTTTTGCTAATCTTTAACTGAAGCACACTTTTTCACGCCTGAATTGCTCTCAAAATGGGACCCAACCCATTTTGATTTGCAATGCAAATACGAGCAATTTCAATATTTATTTGAGCCGCCTACGGCGGCATGGAGGTTATTATGATAAAACTTACACCGCACGGCGTGTTCCTTGTCGACGGCAAGGTGTGCGCAAGCTCGGACGTTCCGGCGGAACAGGCGAGGAAAAATACCATTGCCTACTCCGTTCTGAATGCCCACAACACCTCAAAAAACGACAAGGAACTGAATATTCGCTTTGACGCGCTTGCGTCGCACGACATTACGTACGTGGGCATCATTCAGACCGCACGTGCAAGCGGTCTTGTCGAATTTCCCGTTCCGTATGCCATGACAAACTGCCATAACTCGCTTTGCGCGGTTGGCGGAACCATAAACGAGGATGACCATGTATTCGGTCTTTCGGCGGCTAAAAAATACGGCGGAATATATGTGCCCGCCAATCAGAGCGTTATACATTCGTATGTCCGCGAAGAGCTTGCGGGATGCGGAAAAATGATACTCGGCTCCGACTCGCACACAAGATACGGCGCGCTCGGAACAATGGGAGTCGGTGAGGGCGGTCCCGAGCTTGTAAAGCAGCTTCTGCGTAACACATACGACATAAAAGCCCCCGAGGTAGTGCTCGTATATCTGACAGGAAAGCCCAAGCGCGGGATCGGACCGCACGACGTAGCGCTTGCACTCGTGGGAGCCACATTCAAAAACGGATTCGTCAAGAACAAGGTGCTTGAGTTTGTAGGTCCCGGAGTCAAAGAGCTTCCGATCGATTTCAGAAACGGGATCGACGTCATGACAACGGAAACCACCTGCCTCTCCTCCATCTGGGAGACGGACGAGATCACGAAAAAGCATTACGAAGTCCACGGCAGACCCGAGGATTACAGGGAACTGAAGCCCGGCAAGGTCGCATATTACGACTCGCTCATTGAGATAAACCTCTCCGGGATCGAGTCAATGATAGCGCTTCCCTTTCACCCCTCAAATGCCTACACGATACACGAATTCAACGAAAACGCCGCAGACATACTTGCCGAGGTTGACGCACAGGCAAGAAAGAATTTCCCAAAATCACACCTCGACCTCGTATCGAAGATCAAAAACGGCAAGGTCATGGCGGATCAGGGAATCATCGCGGGATGTGCCGGCGGTATGTTCGACAGCATAGACGAGGCGGCGGCAATACTCCGAGGAAAGAGCACGGGTAACGGATACTTTACCCTTTCCGTTTATCCGACGAGCGTTCCCGTTTCCCTTGAACTTACGAGAATAGGCATCAGCGCCGAGCTGCTCGAGTGCGGTGCCGTTATAAAACCCAGCTTCTGCGGTCCCTGCTTCGGTGCCGGAGATGTCCCGTCAAACAACGGTCTTTCTCTGCGCCATACAACGAGGAACTTCCCCAACCGCGAAGGCTCAAAGCCCGGTGAGGGACAGATCTCCGGGGTCGCGCTCATGGACGCGCGCAGTATCGCGGCAAGTGCCGCAAACGGCGGTGCCATCACGGCTGCCACCGATATCGACTACGACTATACCCCACATGAATATCATTTCGACAAGACGGTCTATGAAAAGAGAGTATACAACGGCTACGGCAAGGCGGACCGCGGCGCACAGCTTATTCTCGGTCCGAACATAACCGACTGGCCGCTCCAATACGAGCTTGCGGACAACCTGCTTTTGAAGCTTGCAGCGGTAATCCATGACCCGGTTACGACTACCGATGAGCTTATACCGTCGGGCGAGACCTCGTCTTATCGTTCAAATCCCTTGCGGCTCGCCGAGTTCGCGCTTTCGCGCCGCGTCCCCGAATATGTCGGCAGAAGCAAGGCAATCTCTGCCACGGAAGCACAAAGACGCGGGGGTAAGGCGCCCGAAGAGCTTATGGATGTACTCTCAAGGGTTGGGGACGCCGACGAGCTTATCTCAAACACGCAGTTCGGCTCCTGCGTCTTTGCAAACAAGCCGGGCGACGGCTCCGCGCGTGAGCAGGCGGCGTCATGTCAGAAGGTCCTCGGGGGATTCGCCAATATCTGCTATGAGTTTGCGACAAAGAGATATCGCTCCAACTGCATAAACTGGGGCATTCTTCCCTTCACTCTCGATCCGGATGCGGAATTTCCGTATGGGGAGGGTGACTACGTATTCGTCGGAGGCATTCGGAACGCCATCGCCGAGGGCAAAGAAGAATTTGACGCAAAGGTCATACGCACCGACGGAAGCGTTCACTCCTTGAAGCTCAACGTAAAGGGACTTACCGACGACGAAAAAGAAATCATACTCGACGGTTGCCTCATGAATTACTATAAAAAGCGTTCTCTGAAATAAGATTGCGCAAAACGCGGACTATCATCACTCGGTCGGGAGCATCACGCCCCGCATGAAAGGAAGCCTTCTCACAGCGAAGGCTACGGTAAGATTATGAAAAAGATCAGAATGACCACGCCGCTCGTAGAAATGGACGGCGACGAAATGACAAGAATTATCTGGCAGATGATAAAGGATGAGCTTTTGCTGCCCTTTGTAGAACTCAAGACCGAGTATTATGACCTCGGGCTTCCGGAGCGCGAAAAAACAAAGGACAAGGTAACCTTTGACAGCGCTTACGCCACACAGAAATACGGCGTTGCGGTCAAGTGTGCCACAATTACCCCGAATAAGCAGAGAGTTGAGGAATATAACCTCAGCGAGATGTGGAAAAGCCCGAACGGTACTATCCGTGCGATACTTGACGGCACGGTATTCCGCGCCCCGATCCTTATAGATTCCGTAAAGCCCGTCGTAAAAAACTGGAAAAAGCCCATTACGATAGCCCGCCACGCTTACGGCGATGTTTACAAGGCTACCGAATTCAGAATACCCGGCGGGGGTAAAGCCGAGCTGCTCTTTACCGGTAAGGACGGCACGGAGTTTAGGGAAACCATATACGACTTCGAATGCCCCGGTGTGCTTCAGGGACAATACAACAAGGACAGCTCGATACGCTCTTTTGCGCACTCATGCTTCAGGTACGCCATTGACACCAAGCAGGATCTCTGGTTCTCGACAAAGGACACGATCTCCAAAAAGTACGACCAGACATTTAAGCTCATCTTCCAGGAAATATTTGAAAGCGAATACAAAGCAAAGTTTGACGAACTCGGCATCGAGTATTTTTACACGCTCATAGATGACGCTGTCGCAAGAGTTATTCGCAGTGAGGGCGGATACATCTGGGCGTGCAAGAACTATGACGGCGACGTTATGTCCGACATGGTCTCCACCGCGTTCGGCTCACTTGCAATGATGACCTCCGTGCTCGTCTCACCTGACGGTAAATTCGAGTATGAGGCGGCTCACGGCACCGTTACAAGACACTATTACCGCTACCTCAAGGGCGAGGAAACCTCCACAAACCCCATGGCTACGATCTACGCATGGTCAGGAGCGCTTCGTAAAAGAGGAGAGCTCGACGGACTGCCCGAGCTTGTATCTTTTGCCGATAAGCTGGAGGAATCCTGCATAGATACTCTCAATGACGGCGTGATGACAAAGGACCTCGTCGGACTCGTAGATAAGGACGTCAAAGTGACCGCGGTCAATACCAAGGATTTCATAAAAGCAATAAAAACCCGACTTGAAACAAAATTGAACGGTTAAGGGCGTTGTGTCTTGCGGGGGGAAACTTTTCGAGAAAAGTTCCCCCCTTTCAAAAGCTTTCAAACTGTTATAACTTATCCAAGTCCGAAGTTCTTGAA
>JBJDZF010000424.1:0-8523 GCA_051867855.1 Eubacteriales bacterium | reverse complement strand
GTTTATAGTTTTGTGCTCTCATCCACGCTCAAAACAAATATAGTGGCTCCCCCGACAGTGACCTCATCGGGCAAAGAGTTGTTCTTCATTCCCCTGCCCAACGAATTAATGCTTGACGCAACGTGCTTGCGCGTTGCGCAGGTCTTTTGAAGAATCTCTTTTGCTCTCGGAACATCGGCGTCATCGGTACCGATAAGCAGAGTGGTATTCCCAACCATAAGGAAACCGCCCGTCGTTGAGAGTTTGGTTACAAAGAAGCCCGCGCTGTTCAGTTCCGCAGCTGCCCTTACGCTGTCATCATTGTTTATAATTGCTATCATCAGCTTCATAAATAAAATACCCCTTATCCGCCTTAAAGGCTGAAAATAATAGATCAAAGCTCATTTGCAAGCAGACGTCTCGAGTGCTTGTCAAGCTCGGCAATATTGTCTATCTCATATCTGTTGTCGTTGCTGTCGCGTACAAGCACGCGACCGTCGTACAGCACTTTTATATCGCTGTGACGGTTCTTGATCCTGAATGAACGCATTCCCCTGTCGGTGTTGCATGACCACGTGATAACGCCGTTTTTTTCGGTTATGGAGAGCACCGAGGTGATCTTCGGAATCATGTAGTATTCCTCAAGGCACCCCTCAACCGCCTCACGCGAAGCAGGGTCGAGATTTTCAATATCCCGTATTATTGCCTTTTCCTTCAGCTCACCGTCAAGGAGTGTTATATATTTTGTCAGTCCCGACAGCGGAAACAGTCTGCGCGGCTCAAGGTTGGTATACACCTCTCCGGCAAAAACTCGCAGCTCAAGTGTCGTGTCCCCGGTTCTGATAAGCTTTGCCTCGGGTCCGTCGATGAAAAACGCCATATGCCTCTCCTTTCAATCAGGGACCACGAGTCCCTCGTGGTGCTGTCCCATTGACTGTATTTCGATAAGCTTTTTATATTTGCCTCCGAGAGCCATAAGCTCGTCGTGAGATCCGCACTCTATTATCCGTCCCTGATCCACAACTATTATCATGTTCGCTTTGCGCAGAGTGGACAGCCGATGCGCTATCATCAGTGTAGTTCTTCCGGATATAAGACGTTCGATAGCTTCCTGTATAAGGCTCTCCGTTTCCGAGTCGACTGCCGCAGTAGCTTCGTCGAAAACAAGTATCGACGGATTTTTCAGTACGGCGCGCGCTATCGACAGTCTCTGCTTTTCGCCTCCCGAAAGACCGACTCCGCGCTCGCCGAGCATTGAATCGTATCCGTCGGGCTGACGTGCGATAAATTCATGTGCGTTGGCTACCTCGGCGGCATGGATCACCTGCTCTACGGATGCGTCCGGAACACCGTAAGCTATATTGTTGAAAATGGTATCAGAGAACATCATGGGTTCCTGCTGTACATATCCTATGCAGCTTCGGTAGGAATTAAGATCATAATCCCTGATATTCTCACCGTCAACGAGAATTTCTCCGTCATATCGGTCGTAAAAACGCATGAGAAGGTTTATCAGCGTCGATTTACCCGACCCGGTTGTTCCGACTATTCCTACAATATCTCCGGGATTGATTGTGAGGTTAATGTCGGAAAGCGTTTTTTTGGTCTTGTCAAATGAAAAATTGACGTTTTTGAACTCAATTTTGCCCTTGAGCTTCTGAGGCTTAAGCCCGTCCGGATTATTGAATTCCGGCTCGGCATCGAGAATATCGAGGATCCTTTCGGTGGATGTCAGCGCCGACTGATAGGAATCCGAAAGATACGCAAAGAAGTTGACGGGCTGATAAAACATCGCCGCATATGAAATGAAGGAAACAAGAGTACCGGCGGACACGTTGCCGAGCAGCGCCCAGCGCCCTCCGACCGCCCATATCAACAGTGTGCCGCAGGTTACGGCAAAGCCTATAACGCACGGATATGTCTGGGTTATTTTCGCGGAAGCAACGTCGACCCGGAGCCATTCCTCATTGTATTTATTGAATTTGTTGACCGCCCTGCGCTCTCCGGCAAAGGACTTGACCACGCGGATACAGGGAATGCTGTCTGTCATAATCGAGACTACGCTTGACCAACGGCGCCATATCTTTTTATAGAACGGCGAAATTTTTCGGGAAAATATTTTGGATCCGACAACGACAAACGGTATCGGGATAAGGGAGAGCAAAGTAAGTCGCCAATTTGTCACAAACATTATGACGACAATACCGACAAGTAGAATAAACTGAACCAGACACTCCTGTGTTATCTTCAAAATAAAATTCAATATAGTGTTTGTGTCGCCGTTGATACGGTTTATAACGGAACCGGTCGAAGTCTTGTCATAAAACCTCATTGGCAGGTGCTGGGCTTTCTCATATACATCATTGCGAAGGTTCAGGATAATCCTGTCTCCGGTTCTTTTAAGCATAAATCCTCTGAACGCGGAAAACGAATACTGCACAATGTACGCCGCAAGCAGTCCCAAAACTACTGCTCCGAGCATGGAAACACCCGCCTGAATATTACCGTCTGTTGCCGACGGAATAATGTCATCAACGATTATCTGCGTCATTTTCGGCGGCAGAAGCGTTATAGCGGTCGTCAAAAATGAAATAAGGATGCACAAGATCAGGGTCTTTGACTCCGGCTTGACATATTTGAAAAGCTTTGACGCCACCTTTGTTTTAGACTGACAGTGGATACACGTTGCACCCTCATGAAGCAGAGTTCTGCCGCATTTGGGGCAAACGCAGTTGAGCTTACCGAAAGTTGCCTCCACAACTTCCATTTCGCTTCGGATATCGGCGCCGTTTGCGACATTCTCCACAAACTGGCACGCCATATCGCAAAGCGCCGATATGGCATAGGTGAAACGGAGTATTCTGCGGTTCTTTCCGCCCCTACTTTCAAGCAATATGCAGGCATTTCCGTACATACGCTTAACCTTAACGGAAATTACGTCGCCGTATTCAAACTCTCGCACCCTACCCTCACTGACTGTCATAAACTTCTTATCGGTAAGTGCCAAAACCTGCTGATCGTACTTTGCGTCAATCGAAAGATCAGCCACTATTGTGAACAGAAGATTTTCGTTCTCGCACAGTTTTTGATCGACAAGTTTTTTCAGTTCCGGCGGAACGGTCGCGTTTGTCAGCGGCTCGTGCGTCTCACATCGGCGATCCTTTGCAGTACCGCAAGAATCGTCGTAAAATCTCTCACCGACCTTTTTACGGTCGTTATTCTCTGTACGGGCGTATTTGCTCATTTCTTCCTCCCACCGTATAAAACGGTCCCGAGCCGTGCCGTAACATCTGTTAATTACACTTCCGGCTCATACGATCCGACATATTCTTAAATGACGGAAGCCATACGTTCGCACTCGATTTCGAGCACAAATATTGTTAAATAATTGTTCACAATTAAAAGCTAAAGGAATTATATCATTGAAAAAAAATAAGTCAATAGTTTCACAGAAACTATACAAATTATTAATGTAATTATAACATTTTGTCTTTCATTTGTTAATATTAATTATTTCTCTGCAAAACTTCTTATTACAAATATTTTTTGATCCCGTTCAACTGATAAAGGAATGAGCGACGCAGGAGATAAATCCCACGTCGCCCGATAGTATATTTATTTTAATTCATTTTTCCCCGCCCGCGTCAGCAGGCGCACAGGTACAACGTTTCAGTGCAATTGTATATCAGACAATGCCCTGTGCCATCATTGCGTTTGCAACCTTGAGGAATCCGGCAATATTTGCACCGGCAACAAGGTTGTCCTTCAAGCCATACTCTTCCGCGGCGGAAGCGCAGTTGCGGTAAATATTTACCATGATGTCATGAAGCTTTGCATCGACCTCATCGAAGGTCCATGAATATCTCTGGGAGTTCTGGCTCATCTCGAGTGCCGAGGTAGCAACGCCTCCGGCGTTTGCCGCTTTAGCAGGCCCGAAGAGGACGCCGTTCGAACGGAGCACCTCGATAGCTTCGGGAGTGGAGGGCATATTTGCGCCTTCCGCAACAGCCTTACAGCCGTTTGCGACGAGCAACTTTGCGCTCTTTTCATCAAGCTCGTTCTGGGTAGCGCAAGGAAGCGCGATATCGCACTTTATGCTCCAGATTCCCGAGCATCCCTCATGGTATTCAGCATCCTTGTGGACATCTACATATTCCTTGATCCTTCCGCGGCGTACTTCCTTTATCTGTTTTACGAGATCGAGATCTATGCCGTTTTTGTCATATACATATCCGTTGGAATCAGAGAGCGCGACAACCTTGCCGCCAAGCTGCGTTGCCTTCTGTGTGGCGTAGATTGCGACATTGCCCGAGCCGGAAATAACCACAGTGGAGCCGTTGAAAGAAAGTCCCTTTGCAGCGAGCATTTCCTTTGTGAAATAGCACAGACCGTATCCGGTAGCTTCGGTTCTCGCAAGACTTCCGCCGTATGTCAGACCCTTTCCTGTAAGCACGCCGGTAAACTCATTGCGCAGTCTCTTGTACTGACCGTACATAAAGCCGATCTCGCGAGCGCCCACGCCGATATCTCCGGCAGGAACGTCAGTATCAGCACCGATATGCTTGGAAAGCTCTGTCATAAAGCTCTGGCAGAAGCGCATAACCTCGCCGTCGGACTTGCCCTTGGGATCGAAATCGCTTCCTCCTTTGCCGCCTCCTATGGGGAGACCGGTAAGCGAATTCTTAAATATCTGCTCAAACCCGAGAAATTTGATGATTCCCTCATAAACAGAGGGGTGGAAGCGCAGACCGCCCTTATAAGGTCCGATGGCACTGTTAAACTGGATTCTGAAGCCTCTGTTGACCTGCACCTTGCCGTTGTCGTCAACCCACGGAACACGGAATTTTATAATTCTTTCCGGCTCGACGATGCTCTCGATTATTCCTCTTTCCACAAATTCGGGATGCCTTTCGATAACGGGTTCGAGTGACTCGAGAACCTCTCTGACGGCCTGGTGAAACTCCGGCTCTCCTGCGTTTCTCTTGATGACACGATCCATAAGATCATTGAGATAGGGATTCTTAAAGCTCATAAAACAGATCTCTCCTTGCTTTTTTATTCAAAAAAATATTGATTTGAATTAACTTTTTTATTCTACCATATTTTATTTTTCATGTCAATAAATCGCCGAAAAAAATCGCAACAGAATTGAAAGAATTGGTGCGAAACAGCGTAGGAGAAATGATGAATGAATGTATGTAACATCAAATTATCAGCGAGAGAATCACCACACGGAGTTTATGCTGAAAAGCGAAAATATACCGTCGGCGTGCCGTCAGATGGCGGCACGCCGATTTCCTCCATGAATGGATAATTATGGTCAGGACACGATTATTCTAAAAAACGCTTTTGTTCTTTACAGTGTCGGATTATCCGATATTGATCTTACATCCGGAACCAAGCAGATATTTTGCGGCATCAGTTCCGCCGATCTTGGTATTAGCACTTGTCAGATTAATGATTCCTGATGACATTTTCGGCAATGTTATGCCCAACTGAACCACATCGCCGGACGCAATTCCATGCGAGGTGGTAAGATTGATAACTATCAGGATATTGTCTCCGATCAATAATTGGTCAGAGACGTCGGAGGATGTAAATGTCAGGTTGGAAAGCGTTGTGACACCCGAAACGATTTCCACCGTACCTACTTCACCGTCCGTTTCGACGAGCGTATAATTACCGCTGTATTCGTTGGTGACAAGCACGATAGTCTCTTCTCCCTGTAGTGCATCCTCTGTCAGCACAAGGACGAATATCTCTCCGACATCCCAAGTCTGATAATTCCCGTTGGAAACGATTACTTTAACTACCTCTCCGGCACAGATTCCGTCTTTTTCCGTGAGAGTAATTTCAACGCTTCCGCCGTACGTCCACTCTTCGGTTGTGGTGAGGCTGAGATTTGTCAGTTCTTTCCGATCAATATAAACACTTGCACTACCGCTTTCAGCCAAAGTGTAGAATGCCGCACCGTCTCCGCCGATCACAACATTTGCGAAACTTACCGTATATGCCGTGGCACTTACATTTTTATTGCTTGTCGTAACCGAGAAAGTCAGTTTTTCAAAGTCATTGATGTCATATTTTTTAATAATATCGGTACTTGTCACTTTGTTTCCCGTGATACCGGTGAACGAAGTCGTGCCGTTGTAATTTACACGCAAAGTCAGATTGGAAATCACTTTCTTATTGAGCGTTGCCATCTCTCCGCTGCCTTCGTATACAAACGTATAGTTGGGCGTATATTTGTATTTTTCTCCGTCCCATACCTCGAATCCCCAGTCATCAAGCCATATCTCGCCGTTGTCAGAATCGAAAATGAAATAAGCCATCAATGTTTCGCCGTTGACCGCGGAAGTGGAATAATCGACGTAATACTCCGTATTTCCGTTATAAGTAAAATTATGAGGCGTTTCGAGTTTGACTTCAACCGAACTTATGACAACTTTGTAATAGCCGTCGGTAACTTTTGCACTAAATTCCGTCTCGTTTCCGTTGGCGGGGGAAGTTTCCGCAACTTTAAGTTTGAAATAATAGGCGCCGGCGTTGACGGGTGCATTTTCGAGAGCTTTTTTGGACCAGTCATACCAGAGTACGGTTACCTCGCCGTCACTGTTCGTTGTGTAATCGTCCGCGGTTACGGACACGGGTTGACCGTCGTATGTTTTATTCTTGCTTACGCCGTCTTTCAGTTCAAGCGTGGGGGTTGCCTTCCAGTTATATACTTTAACGCCTATTTCGTATTCGCCGGGCGTTGCGTATTTAATCGAAATGAAGTATCTTCCGTTTTCGCTAAAATTGTGGTTGATGCAAAAGTCGCCCGCGCCGTGTCGATACAATTCGTCGTCTTCGGCATAGACGTTTTGCATCGCGTCGTCGTAAACGGCCGATACGTACTTCGAGTCTTCTTTTGCAACTTCCGTGTCAAGACCTATTCTGGTCTCTCCCTCGTATCTGTACATAGGCACTCCTATGTAACTTTTATTATAATTGATTTTTTCGAAATCAACGACAAACATCACGTCCTCGTTCGCCTCGGTCACGCTGAATTCAGTCATTGCCACAGTTTCATCATGACCGTTATAACTTACGGTAAGTTTAAACGCCCATTTTGCGTACAGGGTGAAGTTCTTTTGCGGCATTTTGTCAAATACGTAAGGAGTTGCGCCTTCGAATACGGATTTGTCTTTATCGGTATACCAGCCCAAAAATACAAAGCCCGTTCTTTCGGGATCGGCAGGAGCGGTGACGGAGTCTCCCGCTTTCTTTATTATTTCCGTAACCGACGAACCGCCCTGCGAATCGAAAGTAATCGTATAACCGTGTGCGGGAACAGCTTGGGTTTTCGTTTTACCGCAAACGGTGCAGGTATAAGTCTTTACTCCATCGGATTCTTCGGTGGCAGGCGTCGTTATCTCGCCCTCATCCCATACGTGGGGGGCAAGGTCGCTTATTTCTTCGCAATCATCGCCCGTGCAGACGTGCCAATGTTTGTTCTCATCGCTGCTCCACTCATCAGAGTACGCGTGGGTGTGGGTAACTTCAGTCGGGGTCGTGTCGTTTTCTTTGGCTTTGTCCTTGCACGCTGCGAAGGTGAACAGGCACGCGCAGATGCAGAGTACGGTCAGAAGTGATGTAATAGTTCTTTTTTTCATTATTTATATCTCCTTTCTGGTTCCCTATTTAGATTCAACAAGTTCAAATATCAAATTTCTATAGCTTTCGTATTTCGTAAACGTTTCTTTTTCTACAATCGTCTTACAATCGGCGGACACCGCGAATTCGTCGGAAAAAGCGTCGATTTTGTTTTCGTCTGTCTGATCCTGCAGATCTGACAACGAATCATAAAAATGCAGTACGCCGTGTTCGTCGATCCGGTAATAATAGATTTCAGGCGGGTCATCGCCATAAAAATTGAAGATCGTTACCGTACGGTCATCTGCCGAAAAACGGAAAGTAGGCGGATTTTCTGCGTAGTGATATTCAAAAAGGGATTTTATTTGGGCATCGTATTCCTCTTCGGTCATATCCCAATCCGCAAGGATCAACGCCTTTTCCTCATCACTTGCCCAAACGGTTTCAACTCGGGAAAGTCTGTATGTTTTTCCCATCACAGTAGGCGTTTCCCACTTGGCATAAAGCGTGATATTCTGTGCGGGCATATAGGAAAATACAAACCGCTCGGAAAGCGTTGTGCCGCCGTCACCGCTCGTGTACCAGCCGGCAAATTCTTTTCCGCTTAAAGTAGGTACAGGCTCGGAAACAGGCTCTCCCGCTTCGGAAACGATGTTCTCCACCGCCGAGCCGCCCTGCACGTCAAACGTAATCGTGTACGTTTGAGAAAGTTCGGATTCTTCGGTGGCTACTGTCCCTGAAGAGTCTGGGGCATTTGTCTGCTTTTCTCCGCATCCCGCAAATACTGCGAAAAATGAGAGCATAAGCACACATATCAGACCCATACAAATACATTTTTTCTCATTGTTTACACTCCTTTTTTATTTTTTCGGGGGCGGCCTTGGAGAGATAGACCGCCGTAAAAAAGCC
>JBJDZF010000423.1:0-1976 GCA_051867855.1 Eubacteriales bacterium | reverse complement strand
TGAGCGAGTAGTCGTGAGTGACCATCATTCCGAAGAACAGGAGCAGTCCCAGCCAGATGAACGCGAAGGTGACGAGCAGGTTCAGAATATCCGTCTCCGTGGAGATCACGAAGTTGGATGCAATGGTGACGGGAATCATAATAAGGATACAGGGCGTCAGCGAATACGTGGACGCAATGAATATATCCTTGAAGCTTCCCTCGCCGTTAAACAGTGTGGTAAGGCACCAGTTTGCGACGATCCACAAAAACAGCGGAACCAGAACGCTGAGTATCACGGAGAACACCGTTGAATATTCTCCCTTGGGATTCAGAATATATCCCTGCCCTATTGCTCTGTAATAGAACGCAAGTATGGTTACGGCAAGTATCGTAGCTCCTGCTCTCACCGATCCGCGCTTCTCGTGCTTAAGATCCCAGAAGCCGTCGAACGGATGGAAAATAAGGTGGAAAGCGAACAGAAGCTCGTGACCGTAATTTCCTCTCTTGCCCGAGGTGGAAACCTTCTTGTTTACCTTCTTTGCAAACTTCATGAACTTCGTCCAACCGAAGCAGATTGCAAAAACGATAATCGGGATGAGGAAAATATACTTGGAGATCCACTCTTTTCTGACTTCCTTGTAAGCGTCGGAATAATTCGTCGTATCGTAAGCAGCCTTGTAATATTCTATGGCTTCCTCATACTCGCCGCTGCGGTACAACGCGTTACCTATACCGATATAAGCGGTATCGAAGTTAGAGTTTCTCTTCAGTATCTCTGTCCAGTCCTCAACCGCCTTGTCAAACTGACGGTTATTGGTATTTGCCAGAGCATTCTGGATTATCTCTCCGTACTCGGTAAGCTTATACACGGTAAATGATTTTGCGGTCATATCGAGAAGGAGCATTTTATCTCCCTGATAGGTAACCGCGGAAAGTCCCTTGCTCGAGATATTTCCGAGCTGACGTCCGGTGTCACCGAAGGCGAACAGAAGATTTCCCTCTTTATCATATGTAAAGACTTTACTGCGCTTCTGGTCGATGATGGACCATGTACCTTCCGGTCCGACCGCAACGTCAACGACAGTTGATACACCGGAAATGGTATCGGACGTTGAAACCTTTGCAACGTCGACTTCACCGGACGGGGGATAGAAGCCGTTTCTCTTCATTATTTCATCTCCCGCCGCGTTAAGGAGCTTAACGGGGGCGAAATCTCCGGACTTACTCTTTGATTTGATCGAACTGAGGACCTTACTCTCACCGATAGTCGAGGTGGTAACGTAAATGTGTCCGTTCTCGTTTATCGAAATATTGTTGAACTCCGTGGAGACATTAATGGTGCTGCGTGCTCTCTGCTCTTCGGTCTGGAATCTTCTCCACAGGATCTCCCATGCCGAAACGTCAACCTTCTGTGCACCGACAAACTGTGTGAACTCTCCGGTGTTCGTCATGACTATAATACCCTGATATGTAGTCGAAGAAACGACGTAGAGTCTGTCGTATTTATCGACTGCGATCGCAACGGGCTTGTAGATAGAGCCGGTCTCAAACATTTCGGATTCAGGCTCTTTAATTATGGAAATAAAGTTTCCCGCTTTATCGAAGGTCACTATTCTGTTATGGTTTGTATCACATACATATATTATACCTTCGATCAGCTCACCGCCGATGGTTTTGTCATCGGTTATGAATACGCCCTTGGGATTTGCAAACCCATCCTTGACCCCCTGCTCGTTTATAAAGCTTTCGATTATAAACTTGAGCTTGTAGTAACGGTCGAGGACGACGATCCTGTTGTTATCCGTATCGGCTATATAGACGTTTCCGTCTTCATCGGTCTCAAGATCTCCGGGGCTGGAGATGGCAACCATCTTTTCCTCGAGAGCTTTATCCGAAAGCCCGGGATACTGCGCCTTCATGGTTTCCTTATTGAGAAGTCCCATGTAAGCGGAATCCACCGAGAAATCGGGAACATACGCGTCCGGTGAATAGAGC
>JBJDZF010000422.1:0-1977 GCA_051867855.1 Eubacteriales bacterium | reverse complement strand
TATCTCCAATAATTGCTCCTAACATATTGAACTCCACATGAAATATTTATTTTTCTTTGTTTATTTCTTTTTCCAGTTTCGCTATTCCTGTCATGATTTTCTCAAAGCTCGGCTTCTCACCAAACAGCATATTTTGCATATGCTCATAGTCATCACGGAGCTTATCGAGGTTATAATCGGGCGGCATCAGGCGCATTGTGCCGCGCTTGGCAAGGTCGTATCTCGCCCACGGACAACGGTAGAACTTGTCCTTGAAATCTACAACTCGTGTGAGTAAGTCGTTGTCTGCAAGGGCACGGTCTTTGACATCTGTCTGTGCCATTCGGTACAAATCGTAATAATGTCGGGAATATCTTGTCGGGAACGGTCTGTCTTCAGCACGAAAAGCCTCACGGTGTAATATCGTTACCTTTTCCCAAAATGTGCGTTCCGGCAAAACTGTTAAAACATCGGTTGTCGGTTGAGCGAATACCCGAGCATATTTCTCCGCAGCATAAGGAGTGACATTCACCGTTTTTACAGGAGTCCACGCTGCAAGCGCACCGATTTCAAGTCGGATTTCTTGGAGAATTGACATATCGGCAAAGCTGTTTGGGTAGGCAATCTTCACTGTTTGCGCATCGTCTGGATCAATAAAGCATTTCACGCCATCGCCAAGCTCAGCGGTAAGATCTGCAGAAACAGCAGGTAAGAAGGTATTGCGCAGGAACTCTTCAGCTCTTGTGTTCGCCTCTTTATTGAAAATATCCTGTTTCGTATTGCTTCTTTCTTCCCAAGGCTCGTTGATGCCGTACCCGAGAACCCGCCAATCGAGGATCAGATCAATATCTTCGGAGAAACGTTCGATGAGTCCGTAGGCTTTGGAAAGACTTGTACCACCCTTGAATGCAAGGTTATCCTTCCAAGCGCAGCGGTGAAATAGATAATCGAGCATATAGCATACCCAAAAATCTTTCTCGATAATTGCCTCGCTCATACCCATCTTTGCGGCTGTATTACGGAACAGTGCCTCGCGGTCGCGCGCCGGTATGGTTGCTATATTTCTCATCTTGTCCCTCCGCAAATCGCTTTTATTACATCATATATCCATGATGTCACGTATTTTGCTTCGGTAAACATAAGTTCACGTTCAACCTCTGTTGTTGCGACTTTAATCTTATTTATAATATCGTCGGATATTTTGTCTTTTCCAAGTGCTTTGATTGCCTGAATGATCAATGCGGTTTTTGACGAAATTTTAGATATTTCTTTGTTAGCCGTATGTTTGAATTCAATAGTAATGTTTCCACATTGGTACTCACGATAATTTCCATCACTGACATAAAGCCATACTGATGGAACCTGTGTCGAAAGTCCAAGCATATTGAGTGCAGTATCGCCGCAAGGAACAATCGTCCAACCAAAATTCCGTGCAACTGCATGAGCAATCTTATCCGGGTGCGGCTCTACATATTCACCTAAAAAGTCGTTATATATGGGGCAATCGTAAACACCTCGCATAATACGGCGGATTTTTCCGTCGCCCTCAAGGCGTGACAAAACCTTGCGAATGGCTGCATCATCCGCAAGATCTGAGAAGTCAGATATAACAAATATTTCGCCGGCGGGCAAATTCAATATCCTTCCGGCTATTGGATTAAAACAATCAATTCGTGCCATACGCTCACCTCGTCACATATATTATATACTTTTTGTGACCGTTTGTCAATAGGATTTGTCAATTTCAAAATTATTATTCAATATTATATCGAAATTAGAGAAGCCACGCCGAAGTGATCAGCGTGGCTAAGTGAATTTTACTTGTTTTAGATGTCGAGCAACATCTCCAACATCAATCGATGTAGCTGAGCAATTCTTTGAATTCGGAGTATCAATATACCTTCTTGCAGATTAATGTTACTGTACCAAAGTAATTAAATATTGCTCATCAATTATAAACCACCTTCCGAAGCACAAATTCCTCGGCAGATGCCTTAC
>JBJDZF010000421.1:0-8582 GCA_051867855.1 Eubacteriales bacterium | reverse complement strand
AAAAGAGTAACGGAGGCGTTCAAAGGTTGGCTCAGCGCGGACGGAAATCGCGCAATGAGTATAAACGTAGAAGCCAACTTAACTGCGAGACCAACAAGTCGAGCAGGTACGAAAGTAGGAGTTAGTGATCAGGTGGTAGTGTGTGGAAATGCCATCGCTTAACGGATAAAAGCTACCCTGGGGATAACAGGCTGATCTCCCCCAAGAGTTCACATCGACGGGGAGGTTTGGCACCTCGATGTCGGCTCATCACATCCTGGGGCTGGAGAAGGTCCCAAGGGTTCGGCTGTCCGCCGATTAAAGTGGTACGCGAGCTGGGTTCAGAACGTCGTGAGACAGTTCGGTCCCTATCTGTCGTGGGCGTAGGATATTTGAGAGGAGCTGACCTTAGTACGAGAGGACCGGGTCGGACGCACCTCCGGTGCACCAGTTGTACTGCCAAGTGCATAGCTGGGTAGCCGCGTGCGGATGTGATAAACGCTGAAGGCATCTAAGCGTGAAGCACACCTCAAGATTAGATATCCCTCCTGTCTTGAACAGGTAAGGTCACTTGCAGACTACAAGTTGATAGGTCGGAGGTGTAAGTACAGTAATGTATTCAGCTGACCGATACTAATAGACCGAGGGCTTGAACTTTTCGTTCAGGCTTTGCATTACTTGAGTTTCTCGTCTTGCTCTTCTTGCTTTGTTCGGTTTTCTGTGGACATATTGCTCGCTATGTTCTATTTTGATGTCTGGGATTTATTTTCCGCATAAGGTAAAAACAGAGATAACATTTTGTTGTTTCTGTTTTTTTTTGTTTATTATACACATTGCAATTAATTGCCGCCTTATGCTATAATAATCGCAAGTCGGAAAGGCCTGCTTTTACGATAATCGTGCGTAGGATTTTTTCGACGTTGTTTTTACCGGTTATCGTGAGTACTTTTATCAGCCTGCTGTAATGTTTTTTCGGTTCTCACGAATATCTGCTGAATGTCTTTTACAAATTATTTTTGTGCGTCTTTTAAGGACGGTGCTTGTCCGGCAGACGTTAAATTATTATTTCTGCGTTTGGAGGAAACTTAAATGTCGGAGTACAAAATTGACACAAAGTGCATACAAAGCGGGTATACCCCCAAAAACGGCGAGCCTCGTATTTTGCCGATCTATCAGAGCACAACTTACAAATACGACAGTGCCGATCATCTCGGTGATCTTTTTGATCTCAAGGTGCCGGGGCATATGTACTCCCGCATATCAAATCCCACGGTCGAGTGCGTGGAGAATAAAATCTCAGACCTTGAGGGAGGAACCGGAGCCGTTCTCTGCTCATCAGGACAGACCGCAAACCTTCTCGCAATACTCAATATTACCTCGAGCGGTCAGAATATAATCAGTATGTCGTCAATATACGGAGGTACCGTAAATCTCTTTGCGGTGACTCTCAAGAGGCTCGGGATTGACGTACGCTTTGTGACCCCGGACATGAGTGACTCTGATGTTGACGCACTCTTTGATGACAATACGCGTCTTTTCTTCGGCGAGACGATTGCAAATCCGGCTCTTACTGTCTTTGATATTGAAAAGTATGCGGATATTGCTCATCGTCACGGTGTTCCGCTTTTGGTTGACAATACATTTGCAACTCCTGTACTCTGCCGTCCTTTTGAATTCGGCGCGGATATCGTAGTTCATTCCACCACAAAATATATGGACGGTCACGCACAGGTTGTCGGAGGAGTCGTTGTCGACGGAGGCAGATTTGACTGGCGTGTCGGCGGAAAGTATCCGGAATTGACGGAACCCGACGAATCGTACCATGGACTCAGATATACGGATACATTCGGCGTTGACAAGGCGTACTTTACAAAAATGCGCGTCCAGCTTGTCAGAGATTTCGGTGTTCCGCTCTCTCCCATATGTGCGTATTTGCTCAATCTCGGACTCGAAACGCTTCCGTTGCGTATGGAGAAGCATTGCAGTAACGCAATGAAGGTTGCACAGTATCTCTCCGGCAATGAAAACGTGACGTGGGTGAATTATCCGTTGCTTGAAGGAAATTCACAGTATGAGCTTGCAAAGAAGTATCTGCCTGACGGAGCCTGCGGAGTCATCTCGTTCGGCGTCAAGGGCGGACGCGGAGCGGCGGTTAAATTCATGGATAGCCTCAGGCTGGCTGCTATCGTCGTCCATGTTGCCGATTCGAGAACAAGTGTGCTTCACCCGGCAAGTACTACTCACAGACAGCTTACTGACGAACAGCTCGTTGCCGCCGGTATTACACCGGATCTGGTAAGGCTGTCGGTCGGAATCGAGAACCCTGACGATATTATTGCGGATATCAGGCAGGCACTGGAAAAATCACAGGAATAAAAGGAAAGAACATTATATGCCTATTAAAATACCCAATTTACTTCCGGCTACGCGTGTTTTGCTTGACGAGAATATATTTGTGATGACCGAGACACGGGCTATGACCCAGGATATAAGACCGCTCAAGATACTGATGCTTAATCTTATGCCCCAGAAGATCGTCACCGAAACCCAGATTGCGCGTCTAATAGGCAATACGCCGCTGCAGGTGGATCTCGAGCTTTTGCAGACAGCCACACACAAATCAACGCATACCTCGGCGGAGCATATGCTTGCGTTTTACAAGACCTTTGACGAGGTCTGTGACAATAAGTACGATGGGATGATAATAACCGGCGCTCCGGTCGAGCATCTCGAATTCGAAGAGGTCGAGTATTGGGACGAGCTTTGTCGGATCATGGAATGGAGCAAAACTCATGTTACGAGCACGTTCCATATATGTTGGGGCGCGCAGGCAGGACTTTATTATCATTACGGAATAAAAAAATACAAGCTCGACAAGAAGCTGTTCGGCGTTTTCGAACACCGCGTTGACCACAGGCACTCGATACTTTTCAGAGGCTTTGACGATACGTTTCTTGTTCCGCATTCGCGACATACCACGTGCCGCAGGGAGGATATAGAAGCAGTACCGGAGCTGAAAATACTTTCAAGCTCCGATACTGCGGGTGTATTTGTTATCGCTACCGATAAGGGCAGACAGATTTTTGTTACGGGACATTCCGAGTATGATGCGGATACCTTGAAAAATGAATATCTACGTGACAAAAACGCGGGGCTGCCCATTGACATTCCCGAAAATTATTTTCCTGACGATGACGATACGAAAGAACCTGTGGTAAGGTGGAGAAGCACGGCAAATCTTCTTTATTCCAACTGGCTGAACTATTTTGTGTACCAGTCCACTCCGTATAACATTGACGAGATAAAGTAAAAATCGGTTTCCGCGTTTTGTTTTCAAAACGCGGAAATTTTATATATATTTTTTATTGATCGGGAGGATCTAAATTATGAATTCAAAACTGAAAAAGGTTGTTCTGACAGCTCTGTTTGCCGCGCTTGCTTTTTGCGCGACATACTTTCTAAATTTTTTTCCGACTCCTACGGGAGGATATGTAAACCTCGGTGACTGCTTTGTGCTTACGGCAGGCTTTCTGCTCGGCCCGATTTACGGCGGGCTTGCTGCGGGAATCGGTTCCATGCTTGCTGATGCGATAGCCGGGTACGCGGTATACATACTTCCAACATTTATCATTAAATTTTGCATGGCAGTAGTCGCGTGGGCGATATTCAGATTCCTGGGTAAGAAATATGTACTTCCCGTAAGGATCGGCGCGGCGATTGTCGGAGAAATAGTGATGATACTCGGATATTACATTGTTGAGGCAACATTCCTCGGATACGGATTTGTCGGCGCTGCCGCAAGTATAATTCCGAATGTTTTCCAGGGTGTGTTCGGAGTTGTAAGCTCAGTCCTCGTTACGGAGCTCCTCACGCGTAATAAATATATCAAAAAGCATCTTGAAGAGCTTTGAATAATAAGCTTTTCAATTGCGGTCCGCACCCGTGAACGGGAGCGGACCGCAACTCTTTATTTAACCTGACCATCTGTTGCGTATTGCACTGCAAAGCCCGCATACGGGTATGCAAAGCCCGAACCACAACAGGGAAAAGGGAAGACATATCTGCCCGAGAAGATTGAGCGGAAGTTCCGAATAGTCCCACACGTTCATTTTAAAGGCGAGGTTTACCACGCATCCGCATATCATTTCAACAGCGGTTATAATCAGCGATCCGCACACAGCGCGCAGAAATATTCTGCGGCGGCAAAGGCGGCTGTTCATACGGTATATGAAGAACATACATAAGCCTCCGCAGAGCGCCATGCTCCAGTGAGAATATCCTCTGTAAAGAATTTCGAGCGTATAATAACCCGCGGCGCCTCCGGCAAAAAGAAGGAGATTTCTTTTTAACGAGACAAGGCGCGAGATTTTTTTGTCCGATATCGTATCCATAATGCCTCCGGTTATCAAAAACAGCGACCGAATCCACGGCACAGCCGTGATACTGTTTCACAGTAAAGTGTTCCCGAAAAGAAATGAATAAATTTGCAGGGGGAATCGGTAAATAAAGGTTACACAGGATATTTATCGGTTATAAAAGTGCTTGTAAACGCTTTAAAATTTCTGCATGATGTCACAAATAGAAATTTATTCCGAAAACAGGAGTCATAATTCCGCATACCCCTTGTAAAAAAGAAGAAATTTTGTTATAATAAGAGATATAAATATTAAGTGGAGCATATTTTTCGTCAGATAACGCTGACTCTGCATTTCTTTTGCCGAAGGGGGAACCTGCTTTGCTGATTCGCAACGGAAGAGTATATAATACCGATAAGAGAAGCTTTGAAAACAAGGATATATTGGTCAGAGACGGTATGACCGCCGCTCTCGGAAGCTTTGATGACGTGCAAGATGAATATCACGACATTCTTGACGCGCAGGGCGCATATATTATTCCGGGGCTTGTTGACGTTCATACACACGGGAGAGCAGGGCACGATTTTCTCACGTGTACCCCGCAAACGCTCGACGATGTGGCGAGAGCTTATGCGGCACACGGTGTTACTGCCGTGATGCCCGCGCTTGCATCCGCGCCGTTTGAGGATATGTGTGCGTCGGCGGATATGATTAACCGCTTCGTTCCTGCCGACAATGCCGCGACGCTCTGCGGAGTGCACTTGGAGGGGCGGTATTTAAATCCCGCAAAAAAAGGTGCGCACAAATCGGATCTGCTCGCGCCTCTTGACCCACATGAGCTTGAGCGGTCAGAATTTCGCAACTGCCGTGCGCTTCATATCACGGCGGCATACGAGCTTGATACAGACGGTGCTTTCGCTTTGAAGGCACGTGAATTGGGTGCGACGCTGGGGCTCGGACATACAAGTGCTACATACGCCGAGGCAAAGCTTGCAGAGAGCAGGGGCGTATGTTCGTATACCCACTTGTTTAACGCGATGCCGCCGCTTCATCACCGCGGAGGCGGCGCGGTGTGCGCCGCGCTTGAAGGGAACGCGTTTGTCGAGCTGATATGCGACGGAATACACGTTTCCGAGGAGATGGTGCGCCTTGTTTATCGGCTCAAGGGAAATACCGGGACGGTGCTTGTATCGGATTCGATGGAGGCTACCGACTGCCCGGACGGACACTACTCGATTGCCGGAAATCCCGTCATAGTCAAAAACGGCATTGCGCTTACCGAGGACGGGGCTCTGGCGGGAAGTACTGTGAGCCTGTTTACGGCGCTTCTCAACCTCATGAGGTTTTGCAAAATCGGTTTTGAGGAGGCGCTTCCGTGCGCTACCATCAATCCGTGCCGTGAGGTCGGAGTGGATGACCGCTTCGGCTCGATAGATGTAGGAAAATCAGCCGATTATCTGTTTGTAAACGATATACATGACCCGGTTGTAACAAAAACAGTTATCAGGGGGAAGGTTTGCTTTGAATAATTCTGAAAAAACAGCTGTTACAGTCTTTACGTCGGATTCCGTTAATATCGGTAAAAGGGCGAGGAGAGCTTTGCTTTCGCACGGGAACTTGCTGAAACTCGATTTTGCAGTAATGATATTGTGCACCGCGTCTATACTGCCTTATTTGATCACAAGGTTTTTCCTGTTTATTTTTCCGTTTGAAATTGACGACTCCGGTATGGTATTGTCGTCTACGGAAGTGTATATTATGGCGTCATTTGCGATAATTGCGGAATTCATTCTGATAATTCTTCCGCTTTTGCACGGGATATATCTGCTTGCGCGCGAGGCAGCGCACGGAAGCGCCTCGATGAAAACACTGCTTTCGCCGTTTTCCTCCGGCGGGAAAAAATATGGTTTGGCGATATCCTCCGGATTTATGATCCTTGTGCGTATTCTGATCACTGTCATGCCGTTTATCGGAGGACTTACGCTTATCGGCGGGTTTCTCGCGGATATTGTTGATTTGTCGTCTTTTACAGTTGTCTGCGTTGTCATGTTTGTTCTGTTTGCGTCATTTGCCGCGTGCTTTGCGTCAGTATTCCTTTGTTCGGGAATTTATTTTGTCCCGTTCTTCCGCGCGCGCGGAGACCGGCTTATCGAATCGTTTTCAAATTCCATATCGGCGGCAAAGGGGCAGAAGGTGAGGATATTGTCCTTTGCTTTCGGTTTTTCCGGACTGCTGGTACTGTCTCTTCTGACTTTCGGAGTGGCGCTCGCAATATATACAATCCCTTATATGTTGGTATCGTATTTTATTTTTGCCGACGAATGTACGGCTGACCAATATTAATTAATCAAAGCCTGTGTGGCAGGGAGTTAAAAATGAAAGAAAAATTTTACCTTACTACTGCAATCGCGTATGCCTCAAGAAAGCCTCATTTCGGAAATACGTATGAGGTCATAATGGCTGACGCGGTGGCAAGATACAAAAGAGAAATGGGATACGACGTATTTTTCTGCACGGGAACCGACGAGCACGGGCAGAAAATAGAAAATCTTGCAAAAGAGAGCGGAATCACGCCGAAAGAATACGTCGATGGAGTTGCCGCAGAGATAAAGACGATTTGGGATAAAATGAACTCGTCGTACGACTATTTTATTCGCACGACCGATGATTCTCATGTAAATGCGGTCAAGAAAATATTCAAAAAATTCTATGACAAGGGCGACATTTACAAGGGATATTACGAGGGTTGGTACTGTACGCCGTGCGAGTCCTTCTTCACGGAAACACAGGTCGTTGACGGAAAATGCCCTGACTGCGGCAGACCCGTGCAACAGGAGCGTGAAGAGGCATATTTCTTTAAGATGAGCAAATATGTGGACCGTCTGAACAAGCATATAGAGGAGCATCCGGACTTTATTGTGCCCGAATCCCGCAAAAAGGAAATGGTTAACAATTTCCTCAAGGCGGGGCTTCAGGACCTCTGCGTCTCGAGAACCTCCTTCAGCTGGGGTATACCGGTTGAATTTGACGCAAAGCACGTTGTCTATGTATGGCTTGACGCGCTGACAAACTACATTACCGCTCTCGGATATGATCCCGACAAGAGCTATGAGGAGCAAAGCGAGCATTTTAAGAAGTACTGGCCCTGCGACGTGCATATAATCGGAAAGGATATCCTTCGCTTCCATACCATCTATTGGCCCATATTCCTTATGGCACTCGATTTGCCTTTGCCCGAAAAGGTATTTGCACACCCGTGGTTTAATTTCGGTAACGACAAGATGTCGAAGTCGCGCGGAAACGTAATTTATGCCGATAAGCTGGCAGAGCACTTCGGTGTGGACGGCGTGAGATATTACGCGCTCTCCGAGATGCCGTACAACGCTGACGGGTCGATCACGTATGAATCGGTAATAAACAGATATAACACCGACCTTGTAAACAATCTCGGGAATCTTGTAAAGCGTACCTTTGATATGGATAAGAAGTATTTCGGGCGTGTCATTCCGGCAAGGGGAGAGGTTACGGAGCTTGACCGGGAATTGATATGCGCCTGCACGGAGGCGTATCGCGGGGTCGTCGCAAATATGGATGAGTATAAGATTTCCGATGCCGCAGAGTGCATATTCTCCATGCTTCGCAGGGCAAACAAATATATCGACGAGACCACTCCGTGGACACTTGCAAAGGACGAGAGCAACAGAGACAGACTCGGTAGCGTGCTCTACAATCTGCTCGAGACCATCCGTTGGGGCGCGGTCCTGCTCAAGCCTTTCATTCCCGCTACCGCAGAGTCGGTACTTGCGGATCTCGGTACGGACAGGACAACGTATGACACGATAGGAAGCGAGGATAATTTCGGTGGTCTCTGCGAGGGCGCGGAGATCGGAGACTCGAGAGTACTCTTTGCCAGAATAGATGAGGCAAAGAAGCTTTCGGAGCTCGAGCGGGAGGCAGAGGAACAGCGTTCTGCCGCGCAGAGCAACACCGCCCTAAAGCCCGAGGGATGTGCGCAGATCGGTATCGACGATTTTATGGGAGTTGAACTCCGTACGGCGCAGGTAGTTTCCTGTGAGAGAGTGCAGAAATCCAAAAAACTGCTCTGTATGCAGCTTGATCTCGGATATGAAAAGCGTCAGGTGGTATCCGGAATTGCAAGCTTCTATTCGCCGGAGGATATGACGGGCAAAAAGGTCATAATCGTTGCAAATCTGAAGCCCGCAAAGCTCTGCGGAATCGAGTCGCAGG